>JBDUAY010000348.1:0-6378 GCA_040004415.1 Bacteroidota bacterium
TCTTTTAGCAGGAAAGCCTGCACAACAAAATATACGCGTAACCATTCCGGGGCTTGTTACAGCTTATTATACGGGCGTACCAGATATTGCTAGTCCAGGCCAGCGAGTTGCGTTTGGCACTTCCTGTCATCGTGGTTCCTCATTTACAAATTCATTTAAGGAAAATCATATCTCTGCAATCACCCAAGCCATTTGTTTCACCGCAAAGAACAAAAAATTGACGGGCCATTATTTTCCGGCTTTGGTACCCATGCGCTTTCAGAGTCTTCTTTTGACCTGGATGTAAAGAGCATACAAATAAGCGCCGCCAATTAAATTCAATCGTGGAGGGCATATAACTGCAATTAATACAATACAGGAAAAGATATAAATACCATTTTCCATTATGTTGAAAAAAAATAATTGGATTTGCAAGGATATTTTTATGTTATGTACGGTCCCTGCAGTACGCATGCAAACCATACAGTAATTAATGATAAGATAGTGTACGAACAGCCCGATCAGATTAAAAAAATGAGCCATGCCAGCAAGCATACACACTTCATTCCAACGGCTGCAAACGATGCACAGCCATCACTTGATAAAAAAGGAGCAGCAACTGCCAGTGTTAGTGTAACCAGCACAAAACAAATCATTTATACCCGAACAAATATTGCAGTTGGAAAAAAGCCACTACAGCATCCGGGCAATATGAAACTGCCACTGATAAAAACTTTAAGATAGCCTTACATATTCATTTCAAGCCCAATCACCAGGTTCATTAAAGTGGCTTTCAATTCAATTAACGCTCGTTTAAATTTGTACTGACAGGAAATATTCCAGCTCCTTTTTCGTTTTCACCCTTGAAATGAACCCAATCCAACTATGAAATATTTTCTTCGGCTGCTACTAAGCGTTTCCCTATATCTGTTATTACTTTCTACCTGTATGATGACCTCATGTGTTAAATCACTGGCCGACCCCCAGATTCCGGACTCCCTTTTTGTTATCACTGGATTATCCATTTTTGTTGGTGGCGACAGCACACAATGGAATGTCAGTACACGCAATAGTTTTCTGTATGATTCAGTACAGGGACAACTTATTCAAACTATTACAGAATCTTCTTTTGGCGACCCGAACACATATACTTATCATACAACTTATCAATATGACAATGCAGGCAAGTTAAAAGAAATCCACTTTGAACGGTTTTCCTTTATTTATAAATCCATGCGATTTGAATACAATGCAGATGGAACAGTTATGAAAGCTTTGTTTACCAACCAGGACAACGTGGTAATTGAAAATAGTTTTAACACCAGCAGCAGTAATGGCAACATCATTATTACACAATACGACACGCTACCGGCAAATATTGGGAAGGGCGAATATTTCTCCAGCCGCCCGGCCATCTTGCGGTACACTTTTAACGGAGCTGGCAAATTAGTCAACCAGTATATAATTGGTTCTGAATTGTACAACGGTCAGCCTGCCTACCGGGATACTTCTGAAAAGCGTTTTACTTATGATGAGAACAACCACCTGTTGCAAACCATTCATCGGAGCATAGCCACCGATAATCAAAGCAATTACGTACTAAGCATGGATACCGTGCAATTCAAAAGGGATAATTCGATGGTATCTCCTGTCAATGATTTGGCTTTGGCTACTTTACGAAACCTGCACTGGCTGAAGAATGCTGACAACGTTAATCTTTACAATGGACTTTATGCCCTGAACTATGGAACTATTCACCGGAATGAGCCGCTCACATCTACCTACGAGGTTTTTAACAGTGGCAATTATGCCGCCGCTTATACAAATAGTTTTGATACCCGGGGATTACTGACCAAATCCGCAGTAACAACAACAGAGCACAATATTTACAACATCAGTAATACAACACGCGAAACGCATTACTATACCTACAATAAAATAAAAAAATGATAAAGCTGGTAGCATTAAAAAAAATGATACTCAAATTATTTATCAGAACCTGAGTTTACAGGTCTATGATAATTTATGAGGATTTGTTTAATAATTATTTACCCGTTTTATTACCCTTCGATTCGGCCTGCAACCAACTGCTGTTTCATTATTACGTTTAGCAAGGATACCCGTTGCAAAGACCCACTTAAAAAACGGATCATATTTCCATGCTGCAGAAATTGTATTGATCCCAGAACTAACACGATAATACCTGGACCATACATCTTGTTTTAACAATTTTTCATTCCTGCTTTTTAATTACCCCGCTTGTTTTCATAATAAATATTTTAATAATTCATTATAAATTCCTGTTATTGAAAGCCAATTTTATTTTGCTTTGGTTATATAAGCACCCGGATCTTTTAAAAAAGTATCCTTACATTCTTTTGAACAAAATCCGTATAACTTGCCTTTATAATGCGTGGTATCTTCCACTTCAACAGAAAGCGGCATTCCACAGGAAGGATCTTTTGCATAGTCAAAATGCAGTTTCTTTAAACCGGCAAATGAATCTGTTAGATTGCTAACGGCAGGTAGTGTGTCACTTTTAACAACTGGAGCGGTGGACGATGGGTGATTTTGACAGGATATGATGATGGTTGTTAGCAATGCAACAAAGGGAATTACTTTTTTCATTTTTATTTTATTAAAGATTTTAAAAATCAGAAGAATACCGCCAGTTTTAATTTGGCAAAAAACGGTGTGCCGGGCGTAAAGCTGATATCATCTACCGGCGCTGGTTCATTCCTCATTCTCGATTGCACTTCAAAAGCCGCTTCATTCCATTTGGTATTGAACAAGTTTTGAATCTCTAACCCTATTTCGTATTTGTGCTGTGTGTAATTCGCTGTCAAATCAGTTATAAAATAGCCTTTTGCTACCAGCGAATTATTTTCGTTGGCGGGCCGGTCTTTCATGTAACGGTAACTAAGGCCGCCATTAATACCGCAGGGCAATTTGAAGTTTAAACCGCCTGTACTGGATAGTGGTACCGACAAGGGAAGATAATCGCTTCCTTTAGGCGCTTCAATATCCCTGGCTTTTGAAAAGTTGATATCAAAATTAGCAAAGAGCCAGTTGGTAAACTGGTAGCGCGCAGAAAGATCGATTCCTTCGCGTCGTGATTTATCTCCGGCATCAAAAGTACCTTCGTCTGCATCGTAAACAAACTCTTGTGCAAGTTTCAAATACCAAACAGCTGCATTCAGATAAAGACGCGGAATTGGTTTCCAGTTAATGCCAACATCGGCTCCATAAGCCGCTGGTAGTATAGCAACACCCTGGTTGCCGGCAACTACTTTAGCATCGTTAGAATGAAAGCCTTTACCCGTCTTTATATAAAATTGAACTTGGTCTGATGCTGTATAAGCAATATTCAATTTTGGACTTGCTACCAGTTTTCCGCTTGAAGGTTGCGGTGGATTTAATTTGTCAGCATAATTAAAATGTAAATAATCAAGCCGTACACCCGCATTGAATAACCATTTTCCTAAGCGGTAATTTTCATCAATATAACCATTGAGCGACGATTCCGTTATATTACCCAACTGAATATAATCAAGCACTTCATTATCGTTAACGGTATGACTAAGCTCACTGTTATAAATTTTATTGAGTTGTGCGCCAATACCAACAGAAGAGCTAAGATCGGAACCATTGGTAAAATAATTTCGTTTGGTTATTTTTCCATTGTAACCAAATAAATCGCGTGTCTCGCGTTGTCTCAGGTGATCACCATGGATACTGTCGTCGGCAAAAAGTGTGGGATCATAATGTTCATTAAAAAAATAACGGGAGTAATACACCTGGTTTTCCATAAACAGGTTTTCAGAAAAAGCGGTACGAAGTTTTACAATAGCATTTGTGCGGCTGGTATAACCACCCTGCATACTGTCAAGGTATCCAAACCGTCCTATCAATCCCTGTTCAACAGCCCGTCCGGGAATTTCACCCGAAGAACGCCAGTTGCTGCTGAAAGTAGAAAGCGTAGCCGTTAACTTAGTTTTCGCTGAGAGGTTGACGTTATATTTTCCAAAAAGGTTACCCTTGCTGAAACGTTGCTTCCAGTCGAAAGCACCATCTGTATAAGCAATTTCTCCTGCAATGTAAGCGCTTTCTCCTCTCAGCCTTGCCCTGGCAGACAATAAATTTATCATCGCCATTACCCTGCCGGTTTTATACATTCCGCCTTCTATTTTCACTTCACTCTTTTGAAGTTCCTCGTAGGTTTTAAAAGCAGCATAGCCAGCCGTTGTAAAATCGCCATGGTCAGCATAATAAGGTCCCTTACCAAATTCATAAGATGATACTATTTCAGGAATCAAAAAATGAAGATCGGAAAATCCTTGTCCGTGCGCATGCGATACCAGGTTCAACGGCATATTGTCAACCGATACATTCACATCCGTACCATGATCAGCATCAAAGCCACGAAAAAAAATATGTTCAGCAATACCGCCACCCTGGTGCTGACCGAGAAAAAGTCCTGGTACCAGACGCATTAAATCCTGCGCAGAATTGATGGGCCGGAGGTTTAAATCAATACCACTGATAGTATGAAAAGATGAATTGTTGGCAAGCGGCGTGATGGTTACGGATGCAAGATCCACCGTTCCTCTTTCTAATAAAATTTGAATGGAACCGGGTTGCTTTGTAACAGGTATCGCCTGCATTTTATACCCTATATAAGAAATGTACAGCGAATCAGTACCAGGGGTAACACGTATCTCAAAATTTCCCTGGTTATCTGTACTTGCATTTCTTTTATTCTTACCAATGCTGATAACTGCCTCGTTTAATGGCTGCTTTGTTTCCCCGTCAATTACTTTCCCCTTAATAATAGTTTGAGAAAATGCGCCGGTAAACAGGAGCAATGATATAAAAAAACTTATAGTTGGTTTCATTTCATTTCATTGTGCGAATGATTAATATTAGTTTGAAGCCGGATGATTTTTTTTGATGGCGGCCAGGATGCGATGAAAATGATCGTGCAGCGCCAGCGCCATTTTTTTTATTTCAGCAGAAGATTTATTTTTTTTAACGGCTTCATCCAGTTGCTGACAAATGGTTACCAGCTTATCCAAATCAGTTTGTACAGCCTCGTAATTAAACTGCGCGGGCACAGCAGATGATTTCCATTGCCCGGCTTTTTGCAGCAGCAAGCCGCTATTCTTTTTTACGGGTTTTAAATCTCCTGTCTCTACCGGATGCAGCGCAGTTTTAACCAGTTCATGAAAATTATCTAATTCGTTCCATGCTGGTTGCTGCGCATACGCACACACCGCCAGCAAGGCTATATATACCAATAATGCCAATTTTTTCATTGTTCGAATTTTTTTGTATTGCAGCATAAAAATAAATGCAGGCAGTTGTCACAGCAGATGATCACTTAATCAACGGTAACCCGTTGTAAGGATCATACAATTATTTTATACCTTATACGCGTAAGGAAGGAAAACTTCTGTACTGGTTTATTTACAGTACAACATTAAATAAGTGATAAAATGTGTTAGCACTGCGGAGGACGGAAAAGACCTTTGGAAAAATTATCGGGGATAGCTTGCTGATAGGCTTTGTACTTTTTTGAAACAATCGTGCCTTTTTGATCAAGGAGAAAACTTAATTGTTGAAAAGAGATGACTTCATTTTTATTTTCGGCCCTGCGCTCAGAATTTTCTTCATCTTTTTTTTGCTCCTCTTTCAATTTCTTCATCATCTGGCATTTGCCATTACAATGCATGATGGGAATGGCTTTGTTCTCGCAATTTTTTGCATACAGCGCCCGGTTGCTATAATAGTCGGCTATAACAAATGCCTTGTTCAGTGTTTGAGCAAGAAAAGCCGCAAAAAAAATAAATGCAGCGATTTGTTTATATATGCAGAATGGTTTCAATCTTCCGGCAAAAGTAGCATACAAGAATGAAATGATAAAAAGTATCTATTGAAAATAATGTGTCTATTTCATCGGGGTTCACTTATCGATTTATCTATTTCAGGCATTACGCAATTTCCATCGGGTTATAAATAGCTGAAAAATTGAAAGCACTAACCTTTGATCATTGGCTGTATGTCATTCCACAGAAAATAATAGGTGACCATTATATTTTGCTCCACTTTGGTGGGGTAAGTACTAGCATGAACTATTGCTGGAAGTATTGAAAAAGAACAAACAAATTTATTTCTTAGCCCTGGCGGCATCCGCGTAATCAAGGTTAATAAGGTATTTGCCGTTCTCACAATGAGTGGTGGCGGCATACTCAGAATATCAGGAAATGTGAGCGGTATATCAGCGACAGTTGGCACCACCGTCTGCAATACGATGATTGAGTAAGAAAATAACCAGGTGTAATAATATTTTCTTCACCACAGCAGCTTGCTTCTTTAATGAAGAAAAAGGCGGACCAATTA
>JBDUAY010000349.1:0-6351 GCA_040004415.1 Bacteroidota bacterium
TTACAGGCATCGGTGCTGATAATAAAACGTTTACGGTAAAGCAGGGTGCGGCAAACAAATAATGTAAACTATATTCCTACATACGGGAAATTCTTTTATCTTAGCATCACTTTTCGTTAAAACTGGCTTTGAAAAAGATTGCTTCTATATTATTGTTGGGCATTTTGCTGTTTAACTGGTGCGGTTACCGCTGGGTAATCAATCTTGTGCAGCAGCAAGCTGACATAAAACTGGAAGCAAAACTCGACAGGAATGACTACGATGAATCGCAACTCGTAGAAATCAAGGTTCCGGTCAATATGCCTTATCAAACAGACTGGGCTAATTTTGAACGTTACGATGGGGAGATAGAAGTAAACGGCATCCACTATAAATATGTTGCACGCAAAGTGCAGGATGGCCAGCTGGTGTTGAAATGTATTCCCAATCAGACTAAACAACGCCTGGAATCTGCCAAAGATGACTTGTTTAAAATCACCAATGATTTGCAACAGGATAATGCCGCGAAAAAATCAGGCGTTCCCAATTCCATTCTTGTAAAAAATGTGCTGGGCGATTATGACAACCTGCAACAACTTAGCATTGCAGCGCTGTACACGTCACTATCCCGGCAATCATATAATGTTTACCAGCTTAGCCTGGCAACAAACCTTCATCACTCCACACCGGAGCAGCCCCCCGAGGCATAATCATCTCTTTTATCGCACCAATATACTACTGCCACGTGCGGGTATATGCGTGCATTCATTTTTCAATTAAAATTTATAATGAAGAACATTGTAGCATTTGCTATTATCTGCAGCATTCTTGTATCCTGCAAGGGAAAAAGCGATTATATTAAGGTTACACACGATCCGGTAATGTTTAGCCGAACAGTGTATGAACTTAATAGCGTGGTAATGGGCAATAATTTCAGCCCCATCGTAGCATCGCGTAATTATTTATATGCAGCCATTGCAGCGTATGAAGTAGTTGCAGGCGCTTATCCAAACAAATACGCGTCACTCGCAGGCCAGGTACATGGATTGGGTGAGTTGCCAAAGCCTGATACAACCAAAAAAATTGATTATGAATTTGCCGCATTGCTTTCTTACTGTATCCTTGGTGAAGCAGTGACTTTTCCTAAAGGCAGTATGCAGGACTACACAGACAGCCTGAAAAAAATGGTCGTTGAACATGGTATGCCGGAAGATGTACTCGCGAATACCATTGCTTATTCAGATACAGTGGCAGCCGTTATCCTGGCCTGGAGCAAAAAAGATAATTACGCGCAAACCCGCAGCGCGTCAAAGTTTAATGTTATTGATACACCGGGCCGCTGGGTGCCAACACCACCGGCTTATACATCTGCCATGGAACCGCACTGGAATGAAATGCGCACACTGGTATTGGACAGCGCCAACCAATTTGTACCGCCCCCACCTTACAAGTTTAATGTCAGCGATAAAAACAGCGATTATTACAAAGAAGTAATGCGTGTAAAAAATGCAATTGACAGCATAACACCAGAACAACGGCAGATGGCAGAATTCTGGGACGACAATCCGTTTAAACTGAACGTATCTGGTCATGTAATGTTTGGTACAAAGAAGTTTTCGCCTTCCGGTCACTGGATGAGTATTACAGGCATCGCTGCACAAAAAGCGAAAGCGGACTACGGAACTACCGTATATGCATATGCGCTTACAGCCATTGCCCAGTTTGATTCGTTTATTGAATGCTGGGATCAGAAATACCGCACCAATACCGTAAGACCGGAAACAGTGATCAATAAATACTTTGATCCAAACTGGCAGCCTGTTTTGCAAACGCCTCCTTTTCCTGAATACACCTGCGGTCATTCTACTGTTTCTGCTGCCAATGCTGAAGCCCTTACACATGTATTTGGAGACAATTTTGCCTACACCGATACAACTGAACTGGAATTTGGCATCGATAGCAGATCGTACAAATCTTTTCGGGATGCCGCTATCGAAAATATCCTGGCCAGGTTTTATGGGGGTATACATTTTTGTCATTCCTGCGAGGTAAGCAATGTATACGGAAAGCAAGTGGGCGATTATGTAGTTGAAAAATTGAAAATGAAAAAATAAGGAACCTGTGTTTATTGTAACCAACAAACTAAACTAATTAATTATGAGACTTGCACTTTTATCAGCCATACTAATAATTTTTGCTAACTATACTGCAACTGCGCAAGGTTGTGTAGCAATAAGGAGCACCGGTGGTTTTTGTACTGCTGGTTCGGGGCATGCAGATACTGCAGCAAAATGGTCATTGAACATCAATAACCGTTATTTTAAATCTTACAAACATTTTGTAGGAACAGCAGAACAGAAGCAGCGCCAGACGCTGGGTACAGAAGTTATCAATTATGTTTACAATGCAGACTTTGCATTAACACGTGTTATTAATAAATGGTGGTCTGTTACATTGGATCTGCCTTATTCATCTAACACACGTTCTTCTTTGTATGAGCATGGAGGTAAAACAAGGCATAGCACGCATGCTGTTGGTTTGGGCGATATACGCGTAGCCGCTTACCGTTGGCTGGTTGACCCAACTAAAATGAGCAAAGGAAATATACAGGTAGGATTAGGAATTAAATTTGCTACCGGTGATTATAGAGTACAGGATTTCTTTTATACTTCCGACAGCACAAAGGCGCTGGGACCTGTTGACCAATCTATTCAATTAGGTGATGGCGGAACTGGTTTTACTGCAGAAGTAAACGCTTATTATAATTTTTCAAAAAATCTTAGCACCTACGGCAATTTTTATTACCTGGTAAATCCCGAAGAACAAAACAGCGTTTCATCATCAAGACAATCGCCGGCCTCTGCTTCCAGCATTCAGTTAGGAAGCAGTACGATGAGTGTTCCTGATCAATTCATGCTGCGTGGCGGAATTAACTACGCTGCAAAGAATTTGACTGCGTCTGTTGGTGCACGTTACGAATGTCTGCCTTCAAAAGATTTGATAGGCGGAAGTGCAGGTTTCAGAAGACCTGGTTCGGTTCTTTCAGTAGAACCTGGTCTTAATTACAAAATCAATCGTATCAACTTGTATGCATTCGTACCCATTGCGGTAAGGCGCGACCGTCCGCAGAGTTATTCTGATAAATTAAAAACACAGATGACAGGTGTATATGCAAATGGGGATGCAGCTTTTGCTGATTATTCAGTAAACGTTGGATTGGCTTACAGGTTTTAACTGATAGGGTGGGCCACCCTTTTTTGAAGATGATTTATTAGAGATTTAATAAAGGGTGACTCGCCCTTCGACTATAACCAAATAACTCTTTTGTGAACCTAAAATTTTCTTTTATGAAACTAACTGCAGGCGCGGTAAAACTTAGCCTGGTTCTTTCCTGCTTATTGGGGTCTGTCGTACATGCACATGCACAAACAGATGCCGATGCCATTATGATGGAAAAAGATAATTTTTGTGTTGGCGGAATATACAGCTACAGCAGTTGGAAAAATTATTGGGAAGGAACCCTGAAACGGGACAATCAAAACCTCGGAACCGTTTCCACTAAGATGATTGGTGCTATGGGTAACTATGGCATCAGCAGAAGATTGAATGTACTGTTTGGAATACCTTATGTAAAAACAAATGCGTCTGCAGGTACGCTTCATGGACAAAAAGGAATACAGGATTTATCATTCTGGTTAAAATATATGCCAATTGAAAAAGAAATTGGCAGTGGAACATTTTCGGTATATGGTATAGGCGGACTTTCTTTTCCGACCACCAATTATGAAGTTGATTATTTGCCACTGACAATAGGTTTGCACAGCACCAATTTAACGCTGAGGGCTATGGCAGATTACCAGGTGAGTAGTTTTTTTGCAACCGTGTCGGGCAGTTATGTAATCAGGAGCAATGTAACAATCGATCGTGATGCTTATTATACGACGGAGATGCATTATAACAATAAAGTGTCTATGCCCAATGCCGCGCAATTTAACCTGCGTATTGGTTACAGAACGCACAGAATGATTGCTGAAGCATTGCTGGGTAACTGGACAACACTGGGTGGGTTTGATATAACACGCAACAATATGCCCTTTCCCAGTAACAAAATGAACAGCACTGCTGCCGGTATTAATATAAAATACAATGTGGCTGCCGTGAATGGGTTGTCTTTAATTGCCAATGGTAGCTATGTAGTTGCCGGACGCAATGCAGGACAGGCAACAACTTTCGGCGGCGGTATTTTTTATATCGTATCATTCAAGAAACATAAAAAATTAGCTGATAACACTCCAAAAAAATAACGCTCATGAAGGTGTTTGTATTTTTTATAATAGCAAGTGCAGCACTGTGGCTGTGTGTACCGTTTGCCTGTTCAAAAAAAGTAGAAGGCAGAACAGATAACCTGGCGGCCCTCCAACCTGCAAAGACAGATAGTAGTGCCGGTACATGGAAAACAATACTGCTGGCAGGCCCAACAGATATTGCTGTTGCTGCACCAATAGCAACTAGCAATCCAGATTACATTGCGCAGGTAAATGAGATTAAAAGTTTCCAGGCCAGTATGAGCGGCAGTGATAAGGATATTGTACAGTACTGGAGCGCTGGTGCTGTATTACGTTGGAATGAGATTCTGCGAGAACTGGTAGCCAAACACAATTTACCACCTTACCAGAATACAGATGATACTTACCCTATCCCCAGTGCTAATAACCCGCTGGCATACCCGCAGTTTCCGTTTTCTAATCCGCCATATGCAGCAAGGGCTTATGCTTACGTAAGCGCAGCTATATATGATGCATTGGTATCGGCTTACTATTATAAAAAATTATACAACCGCACTGCACCGTATAATGTTGATGTATCAGTGAATGTGATGGTGCCAAGAACAACCCTGCCTTCTTACCCTTCTGAAGATGGGGTAGTAGAAGGTGCTGCAGTAGAAATGCTCAAATTGCTTTTTCCGGGGGATCAGGATTATGTAACACAAAAAGCGGCGGAACATAAACGTGCACGCATGCTGACTGGCGCCAATGTAAGAAGCGATATTGAAACAGGAGAGGCATTGGGAAAAGCAGTAGCGCAGGTATATGAAGTGCGTGCAAGGGCTGACAGGGCAGGGGCTTCTGTGGGAACACAAACACAGTGGACACAGTTTCAAACAACTGCGATTGCACAAAACCAAATTCCCTGGTATAGCCTCGAAGCACCTGTACGGCCGCCGATGTTACCAATATTTGGAAAAGTAAAAGGATTTTTAATTGATTCACTTAGTGTGATTGCACTTCGTCCGGCTCCGCCGCCTTCTACCTCCAGCGACCAGATGAAAAAAGATATAGCAGATGTTCATGCCATGATAAAAAATGATTCACGGGCACATTATGATATCGTTCTTTTTTGGGCTGACGGTATTGGAACGTCTACACCACCCGGTCATTGGAATGCAATAGCTGCTGCTGATTTTATCACAAAAAATTTTAGTGAAGTGCGATGGGCAAGAAACCTGGCTTTGCTGAATATGGCAGAAATGGATGCTGCTATTGTATGCTGGGATACAAAATATTTTTATTTTAACCCAAGGCCCACTCAAATGGATGCAGCTATTAAAACGCTGACAGGCATACCCAATTTTCCTTCTTATATTTCTGGTCATGCCTCCTTTAGCGGCGCCGCATCAGCCATACTGGGACAGATCATTCCCGAGAGGGCAGCTGCTTACACTGCTATGGCAAATGAAGCAGCTATGTCGAGATACTATGCCGGTATCCACTATAAAATCGACAGTGATTCAGGACTGACCGTAGGTTACAAAGTTGGAAATTTTGCAGTACAAAGGGCTTTAACAGATGGCGCCAATTAAAGCAGTGATTCTAAAAAAGGAAAAAATGTTACAAACAGGATCATATCATAAAGTTTATCATGTACTTCGCATTGCGATGGCTATGTGCTTTATCGGTCATGGATCGTTTGGCATTATCACCAAAGCAATCTGGTGTAATTATTTTGCGGTATTTGGTATCGGTCATGAACTGGCTTACCAGTTAATGCCGGTAGTGGGCGGTTTTGATATCTTGTTTGGTGTATTAATGATTGTTTATCCAATAAGAGCGATCCCGGCGTGGCTGGTACTATGGGGCGTTATTACTGCTTTTTTAAGACCGCTCTCCGGAGAACCATTTGCAGAATTTATTGAACGCAGCGGAAATTTTGGTGCACCACTTGCGCTGTTGATACTTTGTGGGAGTACAACTACTTTCCGCGGTTGGTTTACACGAATCAATCCAAATAATTTTTACCCGGATGCAAAAACGTATGCAAAGCTTACAACCTGCCTGAGGATTATTGTATTTCTTCTTTTAGCTGGTCATGGCT
>JBDUAY010000042.1:0-21304 GCA_040004415.1 Bacteroidota bacterium
CGCGTATGGAAGCGTGTGAGAGATAATCATACAAAACAGTATCGCCCCGTTGCGGTACACAGCTCAAGAGACCGGTGTTGGCATCGTAACCCGAATTAAAAATTAACGCTGATGGTGCCTGGTGAAAGGCAGCAATTGATATTTCTGTTTCTTCAACCAGTTCATTATTCCCTGTCAATAACCTTGAGCCGGTGCTACCACTTTTATACTGATTGCCGGGTATGTCCAGCAAATTATTTTTAACGATGCCAAGATAATCGTTGGAACAGAAATCGATACCACCAGCACCAGGCCGCAGCTGACGGTAAGCATTTTGTTCTTTTCGTTGCGTTATTTTTTTATGCAGAAAATCTTCATTCATATCTTTGCAGGTGAAAAGCCTCAGGTTGAGGCCGCAAGGTAAATTAAACTACAGATGTTTTCAAGATCATACATCGTAAACCTTCTGCCATACAACCTTAATTTTCTAAAAAATGATTACAACCGACGTTAAAAATATACTGGGCCTTCAGCTGCCAACCGATCCGCGCTGGGTAGATTTTGCCGGCATGTCGCTCGAAGAAATACTTACTGATCATGCATATTGTGAACAGAAGGCCGCGCTGACCTGCATTTCGCTGATACAAAAATATTCGGATAAAGAACTACTGGTAAAAGAACTGGCACCCATTGTTACAGAAGAGTGGGGACATTTTCGACTGGTGCTGGCAGAACTTCATAAACGAAACTTGCAATTGGGCCTGCAGCGGAAAGACATCTACGTAAATAAATTGCTTGAGTTTCAACGCAAGGGCGGCCGCACAGAAGAACGATTTCTTGATCAGCTTTTAACCATGGCCTTAATTGAAGCGAGAAGTTGTGAACGGTTTAAACGGCTTAGTGAAGGATTAAACGATGCGTATATGCGTAACTTCTACCGCCGCTTTATGGAGAGCGAAGCAGGACATTATACCTTGTTTATTGAACTGGCAGAGACCTATGCAGCCAAAGGAAAAGTACATGCGCGCTGGCAGGAATGGCTGCAGTACGAAGCAGCTGTTATGCAGGAAATGGAAGTGCGTGGCGACAGGATTCATTGAACTTTGTACCACTGTTTTTTCTTTGATTACCACACATTTCCAGCTATTCTTCCTTGCAAAGCATCGCCGGAAAAAAAATTAAAAGCCGACAGGCACAGGTACTTTCTTTACGCAAACGTTTGTTTAAAAATTCAAGGTCCGCAGGCTGTTCCTGTTTCATTAAAACCTTTATCTTTCCTTACAATTTATCAGCATATGAAAAGAAGAACGTTTGTTCAAAATTCAATGATGGCCGCTACTGCATTTAGTATTATTCCGGCCGGGCGCTTAACGATAAAGGCAGAAAAAAGAGCGCGGCTCGCTTTTATAGGAACTGGCCTTCGCGGGCAGAGTCATTTGGAGAATGCACTGCGCAGAACAGATGTTGATATAGTAGCCATCTGTGATGTGAATGATCGTATGCTGGACATGTCAACCAGCCTGATAAAAAAATACAACAAACCTGTTCCGCAAATTTTCAAAGGCGATCCGTATGCTTACCGGAAACTATTAGAACTTAAAAATATTGATGCTGTAATCATTGCTACGCCCTGGGAATGGCACTGCCCCATGATAATTGACAGTCTTCAGGCAGGTATTAAATATGTAGGCACAGAAGTTATTTTAGGTATCACATTGGATGACCACTGGAAAGTTGTTCACGAAGCAGAAAAACAAAACGCACATGTAAGTATGCTTGAAAATGTTTGTTACCGCCGCGATGTTATGGCAGTAATGAATATGGTACGCAAGGGAATTTTTGGCGAATTGATTCATATGCAGGGCGGCTACCAGCATGATTTGCGCAATATTAAATTTAACAATGGCACATCTGGGGTGGGTGCTGAATTTGGTGAAAAGGCTTTTTCAGAAGCAAAATGGAGAACCAACCATTCTGTTCATCGTAACGGTGACCTGTATCCCACGCACGGCATCGGTCCCGTGGCACAGATGCTTGATATTAATCATGGCAATCGTTTTTTATCACTTAGCTCGTTTGCCACAAAATCGAGGGGTTTGCATGAATATGTAATGAGCAAAGGGGGAGAAAATCATCCTAATGCAAAAGTGGAATTTAATCTGGGCGATATTGTAACCACCCATATCAAATGTGCAAATGGAGAAACTATTTTGCTTGAACATGACACCAACCTGCCGCGCCCCTATTCATTGGGTTTTCGCGTGCAGGGTACAAAAGGTTTATGGATGGACGTAAACAGCTCCATATATATTGAAGGCCTGGCAGCCAAACCGCATACATGGGATAACGCGGATGCATGGCTGACTAAATATGACCATCCGTTGTGGGCAAGGTGGAGTAAGGAAACAGAAAATGCAGGTCATGGCGGAATGGACTTTTTTGTATTACATGGTTTTATAGAAGCCGTCAAACGGCAAGCCGCAACACCGATGGATGTATATGATGCTGCTGCGTGGAGTGCGATAACACCATTGAGTGAAAAAAGTATTGAACTGGGCAACCAAACAGTAGATTTTCCAGATTTCACCAGCGGACAATGGATGTACAGGAAGAATGAATTTGCGCAGACAGATGAATATTAGATCGCTGACGGCTAGTCTAATAGTTAGTTTATGACCATAAGAGATGAAGAGCCGGCAGGTTCTCCTATATTTTTAAGCCGGATATACTGGCGGCTTGCCACATTAAAATGACAATTAAAATCCTTCGCCAATACGGCGGATTAGCGGTATGGAAACATCAACTATAGAGAAAGCTGCTGTACAATTTGGAAAAGGCGTGCCGGCATATAACCTGCTGGGCAATGGACTAATAAACCGAACGTATAAAGTTGATTTTGCTGATAGCACCTCTATTGTTTTGCAATGTATTAATCAAACCACTTTTCCGCAACCGGAAAATATCATTAATAACTACCGCCTGATACAAGACTACTCCAATAACAACGGCGGAAATAAAATTTCCAAACTATTAAAAGCAAGAGACGGAAAATATTACTGGATTGACCCTGAAGAAAATTTCTGGCGGGCAACAGAATTTATTATTAATTCCTATGCTACGTCTATACCCGCCAACCCGGAAGAAGTATTCAGCGCAGCTAAATCATTTGCATCATTTACACAATCATTAAACGGATTGCAGGCGGACCGGCTTGAAATTATTATTCCCAACTTTCACAATCTTGCTTTCAGGTACTTACAATTTGAGGCTGCCGTGAAGAATGCGCATATCGGCCGGTTATTAAAATCGACGCATATCATTTCCGAGGTGCGCGACAGGACTGCACTGGTGGATTTTTTTAAAGAAGTAGAAAGCAATGAAACTGATTACCCAACCCGGGTAATGCACCATGACTGCAAGATCAATAATATACTTTTTGATAAAACAACGCAAGCAGTGATTTGTCCCGTTGATTTAGACACGGTGATGCCAGGAAAATATTTTTCCGATCCTGGTGATATGATACGTACAATGGCTTGTACAGAAGAAGAAAACAGTAACTCCTGGGAAACTATTGACATACTTCCTGTTTACTACAACGCCATTATTGATGGCTATCTGGAGGGCATGGGAAATGATTTAACGGAAGCAGAGAAAAAAAATATTCATCAATCCGGGTTGCTGTTAACGTATATGCAATGTATTCGCTTTGTGACAGACTTTCTGAATAACGATATCTATTACAAGACTACTTATCCTGAACAAAACCTTAACCGGGCACTCAACCAATTAATTTTGCTGGAGAAACTGGAAACGTTTATAAAACAATTATAGTTTATGCCGGCGGCAGAACAATGATCGGCTTACGCGCAGAGAGCCGGTATTTTCAGAGATTACGGTTATTTGCTATCGAAATAATTTATCTCCGCTTCCAAATTTAAGAAAGGATATTTATTTTGGAGATCTTTTGCCTTCTCAAGATGAGATAAAAGGAATTGTTTGTGCGCATTGGTAGATGGTTGAAACGCTTTGTGTTTTTTGGCAATGACAATTTTTTTCACCTCCTCCATTATGCGCCTGGAAGCCCCGTCAATACATGATTGTATGAATTTTTCCATTACAAATTCTGTAGCCGGGTAGTTGGGGTGAACCATATCGACATCATAAAAACGATAATCGCGCAGCACATCAATCACCAATTCATAGACAGGAAAGTAATATACCTGATCAAATTGATCAACCAGATAGTGAACAACCTCTATCAGCCTCGCTTTGCTGCGGTTGTTTTCTGTTACACCGTCACGGATATGGCGCACAGGGCTAACCGTAAAAATAATTCTAAGTGCAGGATTAAACTGAAGCAGTTGCCTGATACAATCTTCCAGGATAGTTTTTGTTTCTTCGATCTCCATCAAATGTTTATGAAACCATTGTGCCGGCGCACGGTGACAATTAGCTACGGCTTCAGTTGGGCGACCTACGGAAAGTGTATATTGATCTGCTAACCGGTATGAAAAAGATGAGCCCAATGTAATAATGATGCAGTTTGCCTTTTTTAAAAATGCATGGGCTTTATTTTGAGCTGTATTGATTAGCTGAAGACATTTGTATTTATCAACATGAGAAAATATGCTATGATGCTGCCAGTTTTGCCAGAGTTCATTCAGATAAAATAAATCGACGTCGCCGTATTGTTTGTTGTGAATGTACGAAACCAGGCTTGTTGCAACACTGTGCGGGTCGAACAAAATACCATTTGGATTTTGCAGTGTACTAAATTTCAATTCCTGCAATTTATTGCCAATATGTTCTGTAAAACAGGACCCGATCAATAAAATATTATCCTTGTATGTAACAGGATTAGGTAACGCGTTTATTTCGATGGGCAGCTGAAACTCCATAAAATGTCTGATATCTGATGTAATGATGTCTGATTTTTTCTATTCGGAATTGCGCCATGTTATCTGAACTTGCATGCCATTTTATTCACCACTCCAAACGCATCGTTTCTCCAACAGGCAATTCATTCCACTGGTGAATCAGTTCTTTTAAATATTTTTTAACTGAATCAATTTCATCGTCTCCAAGAACCGGTGCAGAGAATGGTTGTTGCATATTTGTAAAAGCCGATGTCAGCAACTGGTTGAAATTGCCGGAATTTCCCTGCGTTGTTTCCATTAAAAATAAATTAGCCATATTTTCTGCATAACACGCTTCCCGGGTTATAGTAAGCTTCAACCGTTTCTCACGGTTTTCAAAATCCTGTATATCCATGCCATTGTTCAGCATTGCCATAAAAGCTGTTTTATATCCCAGTGTTTTTTCGGGTGCATAGTGACTAATATCGTGCCTTACAAAATACTCATCTGTTTTCATCCAGGTATCCGTGCCGTCATCTCTTTTGTAACGGATGATATGTGGTTTATTTTCGTTTTTTGTAATCAGCAACAGCATTACACAAATATTTGCGCAGCCAATGCACTGCTTTGCAACAACGCTTCTTTATTAAGATTGGTTGCAAGAAGGCGTTTTTCAAAGTAATCAACCATTAATTCTGTATCCATATTGCCAACGAGTTCATCCCTGGCCATCGGGCAGCCACCAATTCCTTTTATTGCCGCGTCAAATCTTTTACATCCGGCTTTTAAAGCCGCTTCCAGCTTGGCTTCCCGGTTCATTGGCGACGAATGCAGGTGAACACCAATTTCATAACCAGGTAATTGTTTTATCAAATAATCTGTAACTGAGAAAACCTGTTCGGCACTTGCGATACCCACCGTATCAGCCAATGAAATAATTTTTATGTCCAGCGCAGTAATTTTGTTCACCCATTCAAAAACCATTTCTTCCGAATAAACATCACCGTATGGATTTCCAAAACCCATCGAAATATACACAACCAGTTGTTTATTATTTTTTATGCATAATTCCTGGATAGCTTCTACCCTCTTTAACGATTCTTCAATGGAACTATTTGTATTGCGTTGCTGGAAAGTTTCAGATACTGAAAATGGAAACCCGAGATACGTTATTTCATCAAATACAACTGCTTCACCGGCACCTCTTACATTCGCGATTATCGCGAGTAACTTTGTCTTACTTATTCCAAATTCCAAATGCCCAAATACATCTTTAGTATCCGCCATCTGCGGAATGGCTTTGGGCGAAACAAAACTTCCAAAATCGATCGTATCAAAGCCTACTCTTAATAAAGAATTAATGTATTCAATTTTCTTCGCGGTTGGTATAAAATGTTTCCATCCCTGCATGGCATCACGCGGGCATTCTATTAATTTGATCGGATTACTTTGCATGTTAATTGCAAAAATAATGAGTATTATCTAAGTTGCAGTACATGATCATGTATCTTACTGCGCAGCCGGTTGAAAAAACCTGCTCTGTCCTTTTCGCCGATGGTGCTGATCATGGTCGATTTTTTTATCAGGTTTTGCAGATTACCATACATAGAAAGATTAAAACGTTCATCACGGGTGGAAATAAAATAAATAACACTATGATTGATGTAAGTGATCTTGTGATCACCTACTTCAGCCAGGAGCGTGTTATTGCCCAGTATCAGTTCATTTACAAACATGCGGTATTCTGCAGCATGGGGGCCTGGTGTTTCGCCAATTTTGAATTTAAGGCCCAGCTCTGCCTGCTTTTCAATATGATTAACCAACTCTTCTACTTTTTCATATAAGATTCGTATATGTGCAGTATTAACAAATGCGCCCGCTTCTGCATAAAAATTAATTTGATTCAGGGTACTGTTAAGCGTTTCAACATTCCATATTTCAGTCACCGGGATTTTATTATACAGTTCACTAATTTTTTTACTCTGCGCCATGTATTTTTCGTGCCGTGTATCATCCAGCGAAAATTTAATTCCACGTAAACGCTCATCCTGCAAGATTGATTTCATGTAAAAAAAACATCTGAAAGCTACCAGTTCCGGGATAAGAAATTGAACCCACGGAGAAATATCTTTCATGAGAAAATAGATATGTTTTTTTTCAAAACTACTGATTACCTGGAATTGAGATTGCACCTCCTCCAGCCATTCCTCAAATGCATTTTCTGCTGAAGGATTTTTTAACTGACCTGTAAAAATAAAAGCATTGCTCTGCAGATGGAGCAACTGGTCCATGGACATTTTATAATGATTGCATAATTTGTATGTCTCATCGAGGTCAATGGGCTTTTCGCCACGGATTCGCCGGTATGCACTGTCTGTACTGATTTCCAAAAGTTCGGCGATCTCGTCCACCATTGAGATATGGGAGGGTAATAACGTTTTAAGATGCTGAAAAAACAACACCTGAATAGTAGAGGGGCTCATACGTAGTAATTTGGCGATAATTGAAAAAGGGACTTCCCGGGTTTTACAATAAATGCCCGTCAAATGAATATAAGTTTATTTTTTGCAAAATCCAACAACGGTTTAGCATTTCATATATTTTGATTTATTGGTTATCGGCCAACCATACAAGGCAGTTGCAAAATGCAATGGTGCATTGTTGGGCACACGATTTTTTTGTGAAGTGAATTTTAAATCTTTATTAAAAGCCTGGTATTATCTTCTTTTTATTCTTCGCACGAATTAACCGGCCAGTTACTGCACAGAACAGCGCTTTTTAAAAAAGATAGCGTTTACAATTACTGTTGTAAATATTGATACAACAATGATAAAGAGATGGTTGACCGTTCATTTGTTCGCTCTTTGCCGCATCGCTTCATACAATATCATTCCCGCAGCCACGGAAACATTCAATGATTCAAATTTGCCCGTCATGGGGATTTTGAATTTCTGATCACAAATTTTCATCAGCGCGGGATAGACGCCATTGTCTTCGCTGCCCATAATAATAGTGCATGGCTCCTTGAGTTCAAGTTCATGTAAATTATTATCAGCCGTCATTTCACTGGCAAAAACTTTTATACCATTTAAATGCAACTCGTCTACCGCTTTCATTAAACTATTCACACGGCAGATATGTATTTTTTCAAGCGCACCGGCGGAAGATTTCAGGGCTTCTTCATTTAATGCGCCAACACCTTTATCCGGTATGATTAACGCTTGTGCACCGCAGCAAAGCAACGTACGCGCAATGGCGCCAATGTTTCGGACATCGGTAACACCATCCAGCATAATAAACAAAGGGGCTTCCCCATTACTTACCACTTCATCTATTACCTGTTGCAAATTCATGTATGCCACGAGCGCGGAAAATGCAATTACGCCCTGGTGGTTGGCTCTCGTAAGTGTATGTAACTTTTCTGGCGGCACCTGCTGTATCGGAATGTTATATTCTTTGGCCAGCTTTCTGATATCACCAATAGATTCTCCGCTAACATTGCGCTGAAACAAAATTTTATCAATGGCCCGTCCTGATTCAATGGCTTCAATCAGCGGTTGCCTTCCTATAATCAATGATGATTTCAATTATTTTATTTTTAAGATACTTTCCAGTTAAACCAGGAATTGTAACGCTTCAACCTATCAATCTTTGAACTCACAATCTTCCATCCAGCAACATCAGTTTTACTTTTTGTATGGCTGCAACAGACAACGAGTCTGTAATTCTTCCATCTTCTACCATGTTGTACGCTTCTTCAAAAGGTATTTTTTTTACCTGCAGCTGTTCTGTTTCTTCTGGCTCAGGCGCATGCTGGGTAAGCTTTCGTGCTAAAAAAATCTGACCGTGTTCATCACAAACAGAATTAGACAAATGAAAGTCCATCAGTTTTATCCATTCTGCTGCTACCAGCCCGGTTTCTTCCAACAATTCCCGTTTAGCTGAATCTAAAATATCTGTTCCCAGCGGCCCCCCGCCTTCTGGTATCTCCCAGAAATATTCATTTAATGTAAACCTGTATTGCCCCACCAGCCAGGTGTTCAGTTCTTCATCGAGGGGTAATATACCAATAGCCTTGTTTTTAAAATGAACTTTACCATAAATACCTTTTCCACCCGATGGATTGATGACATCGTATTCTGTTACATTGATCCACTTGTTATCATAGATCGGCTTTTCTGCCAGCACCGTCCATGGATTATATTTTTCATTCATGATTCGAAAATAAAAAAACCTCCCGTATCAGGGAGGTTTTTTATAAATAAGCTGATTTATTTTATACCAAATGCTTTTTTCACCTTAGGAACATAATCCAGTTTTTCCCAGGTAAACAATTCTACTTTTTTCTTAATTTCTTTTCCGTCAGGCGATTTGAATGTTTTTTCGACTATCTCAGACTTGCGGCCCATATGACCATAAGCAGCTGTTTCACTGTAAATAGGATTACGCAATTTCAAACGCTGTTCGATGAAGTAAGGACGCATATCAAATACAGCCTCTATAATTTTAGAGATTTCTCCATCTGTCATGCTCACTTTAGCCGTGCCGTATGTATTCACGTTAATAGAAGTAGGTTGCGCAACACCAATAGCGTATGACACCTGCACCAGTACCTCATCAGCTACACCAGCAGCAACCAGGTTCTTTGCAATATGCCGCGTTGCATAAGCAGCTGAACGGTCTACCTTGCTTGGATCTTTGCCGCTAAAAGCACCTCCACCATGTGCGCCTTTTCCACCATACGTATCTACAATGATCTTACGGCCGGTTAACCCAGTATCTCCGTGCGGACCACCAATTACAAACTTGCCTGTTGGATTGATATGGTATTTAATCTTATCATTAAACAGTTTGGCGTATTTTTTATATTTCGCTTTTACACGCGGAATAAGAATGGTAACAATATCATCCTGTATTTTCTTCAGCATTTTCGCTTCAGAATCAAAATCGTCGTGCTGTGTTGAAACAACGATCGCGTCAATGCGCACAGGCCTGTTATTATCGTCATATTCTAATGTAACCTGGCTTTTTGCATCAGGGCGCAGGTATTTAATTTGTTTGTCCTCGCGGCGGAGTGCTGCGAGTTCTATCAGTATTTTGTGCGCCAGGTCAAGTCCCAGCGGCATATAATCGTCTGTTTCATTAGAGGCATAACCAAACATCATACCCTGGTCGCCGGCACCCTGTTCTTCTTTTTTCTTTTTATCTACGCCCTGGTTAATATCGGCAGATTGTTCGTGTATAGCAGAAAGGATACCACAGGAATTTGCTTCAAACATATATTCGCTTTTGGTATAACCTATTTTACGGATTACGCCACGGGCAATTTCCTGTACATCGAGATACGCTTTTGATTTTACTTCACCGGCAAGTACTACCTGTCCGGTAGTTACTAAAGTTTCGCAGGCTACTTTTGACTGGGGATCAAATGCCAGAAAGTTGTCAATAAGGGCATCAGATATCTGGTCGGCCACTTTATCAGGATGACCTTCAGAAACACTTTCCGACGTAAACAAGTAAGGCATAGAGAAGAATTGTTTTTGATGAATAAATAATAAGGCATTATGCTATAATCTGCCGGCCCTACCAATACTGGTTGGCTAATAGATTTTTTCAGTTGCGCAAAGATAATAGCCGATTTGAGATTTTGGAATAAATAATCAGGAATAATGGATCCTTTTCACTATGGCGGGCAACAAGCTCAGGCAAACCATTGATGGTAACAATGATTGTACAGACGTTTCCGTTTCCGGGTAAAGATAAATTGAATGACTGGCCGAACAAAAACCCGCTTTTTACAACTATCCCACTAAAACGATGAACAGACCAAATCAATCATCCATTGCGGCTACCCGGCACGTTAAAATTATTATTTAGCAAGATCTGTATAAAGCTGCAGGTAGTCAGTTAAATCGCTTTCCGCATTGTATGCCAGCACTTTTTTACCTTTTACTTTACCAAACTCATCAACCAATTTCTTTTCAATTTTTTCAGCGCCAAAGGTTATAGCATCCGCATATGATGCGCCGCCTTTAAACATCGCAGTATTATTGGCATCCTTAAATACTTCAAGGTCTTTGTCTTTTAAAAGTGCCGGATTGATATTGGCAACCTTTAAAAAATCAGCGCCCAACTTTTCTTTAAACGTGCTTTGGCCAATCGAGAAAACAACTTTGCTATGAGAAAAAACCGGTTCTTTTTTGTACACGGTTTTAAGATACAACGGAATAAGACCGGTCATCCAGCCACTGCAATGAATGATGTCGGGAGGCCAGCCGAATTTCTTTACGGTTTCCAGCGCGCCTTTGCAAAAGAAAACAGCCCGTAAGCCATTGTCTTCAAACCATTTTTCTTTCTCGTCGTGGAAAATGAATTTGCGTTTAAACAGGTCCTCATTATCTAAAAAGTAAACCTGGAGGCGGGCATTGGGCAAAGAAGCTACTTTAATCTGGAGGGGGTAATCGTCATTATCAACAGAAACGTTGATACCAGAAAGGCGCACAACTTCGTGTAAACGGTGCCTGCGCTCATTAATAACTCCGAAGCGCGGCATAATACACCTAATTTCAAAACCAGTGTCATTCGATTTGATGGCCAGCTTGTTTACGATCTCGGAAAACTCTGTCATTTCCAGGTAAGGAGACATTTCGCTGGCTATGAATAAAATTCTTTTCTTTGTTGACATTCGTGGCTTAAATTAATGAGCAAAGAGTTTAAAAAATGGTGGGCAAAGGTAAGACTTTAAAACCGAAATATCAGTAACAGAACCATTTCATTGAAAATAGTATGATTCTATTCAAACAAACAGATCGCTTTCAGGCCCATCTTCAACATGAGCGCGCTAATGGAAAAAAAATTGGTTTTGTACCCACCATGGGTGCCCTGCACAATGGGCATATTTCGTTGATAACTGCATCGAAAAAGGAAAATCAACTGACTGCTGCGAGCATTTTTGTAAACCCGGCACAGTTTAACGACAAGAGAGACTTTGAGAAATACCCCGTTACCGTTGAGAAAGATATCGAACTACTGATTTCAGCAGGATGCGATGTGCTTTTTTTGCCCCCCGCAGAAGAAGTTTATCCCGAAGGCTATAACCAGCCCGCCCAATACGATTTGGGGCATTTAGAGACGATCCTGGAAGGTAAATACCGCCTGGGGCATTTCCAGGGTGTATGCAAAGTAATGGACCGTTTACTGCATATTGTTCAGCCTGATAACTTGTATATGGGACAAAAAGATTACCAGCAATGTATGGTGGTAGACCGCCTGCTGGCTATTATGGAGTCGCCAGCCACATTGCATACCTGCCCTACCCTTCGTGAAGCTGATGGGCTGGCCATGAGCAGCCGCAATACAAGGCTAAGCGCTGAAGAAAGGACAAAAGCGGTCGCCATTTCTCTGGCGTTGAACCATATAAAAACAACTATCAAACAAGGTAGTCTTACCACGATTATCGATGATAGCATAGCCTTTTTAATGGCCAGCAATTTCAAAATTGACTATGTTGCCATTGCGGATGCCCGGACATTAGCAGCCGTTACGGAATGGAACGGAACACAAAAAATAGTGGCGCTGATTGCCGCTTTTCAAAATGAGGTCAGGCTTATCGACAATATGCTTTTGAACAGTTGAAGTTTGAACTACTTAGACAGGGCGGAGACGGCGTTACACGATGATAACCTATATTTTCGCTGGATTGCTGGTATGGTTGCTTATCGCTTAAACCACTACCTTCTTCAATTGCGATTATTAACCGTAATCTTATTAGCTTGCAACGATTAAAAACAAATTAGCCAGATTCGCTGTTTAGAACCTGCCGCCTTCGGGAATCCATTATATATCCTCCCATAAGCACCCCGGATATCTTTTGAAGAACCAAACGGGTAAATGGTAAATGTATCCGAAACAAAATTGTATCTGCATTTGCAGGTGCCCGCTATCTTGAAAACATAATTTCTTTTTTTATTATGAACAAAAAAATACGTGGGCTATTACAGTACCTGCTGTTTCTTGGTTTGGGTATTTTTCTGGTCTGGTGGAGCCTGGGAAAAATTGAGCATAAAGACTGGCTGGATATAAAAGGTGCATGGCTAAGGGCTGATTTCTGGCTGCTGATACCCGTAGTACTAATTCTGTTGGCCGCACATTTAAGCAGGGCCATCCGCTGGAGAATACTGATGCAACCAATGGGCTACAAGCCCTCTATTCTCAATACTTACTTTGCCGTATTGGTTAGTTATATTGCCAACCTGGCCATTCCCCGTCTCGGTGAGGTATTGAAGTGCAGTATTATAACACGTTATGAAAAAATACCTACAGATAAATTAGTAGGCACCGTGGTAGCAGAGCGTGCATTTGATTTACTTTGCCTGGCTATTATTTTCCCGGTTACTATCTTTTTCCAGGTAGATATTATAGGAACGTATGCCTCCGCCGTGCTGCGCAAAACATTCGGAACTGCAGGCAGCACGCCCATACTGGTATTGAAAGCGGCTGTAGCCATTTTGGTGGTTATTGGTTTATTTACTACGGTGCGATGGATGTTTAAAAGGTTTGCGCATGTGAGCCTGATTCAGAAGATTAAAGAAGTCATGAAAAATATATGGCACGGGCTCACCAGCATCCGCTACCTCCAAAATAAGGGCTGGTTTATTTTTCATACAGTATTGATTTGGGTACTATACCTGGCAGCCATACGCACCGGCATGGCCGCAATGAAAGAAACGAGTATGCATGGTATTAAAGAATCGTTGTCTGTTTTGTGCATGGGCAGTATTGGTATGATTGCAACACAGGGGGGCGTGGGGGCATACCCGTTATTGGTGCAGGAAACAATGATGTTATACGGACTAACAGAGAATATGGGTAAGGCTTTTGGCTGGTTGCTATGGCTGGTACAATTTTTTATGGTGATCTTTTTTGGCGCACTTAGTTTAATTTTATTACCCATAGTAAACAGGAAAAAACAAGATGAAAAACCCTGATATCATTCAACAAAAAATATATACGCTTACTGATTTGCTCAAACAAACCGGCCGCTGGAAATTCCTGGGCAAAAAAATTGCTTTCAGTAATGGTTGTTTTGATATTTTACACGAGGGGCATATTTTTTCATTGAGCCAGGCAGCAAAAGAAGGCGACGTTTTAATTGTTGGAATTAATTCAGACGCCTCTACCAAAAGATTGAAGGGAGATTCGCGTCCTGTCAACAAAGAGCATAGCCGTGCTTTATTAATTGCATCACTGTTGATGGTTGACGCGGTAGTAATTTTTGAAGAAGATACACCCCTTGAAATTATCACCGCTATTCTACCGGATACGATTGTGAAAGGAGGTGATTATGCAGTTGAACAAGTAGCAGGCGCAAAAGAAGTTATTGCCAACGGCGGACACGTTGTTATCAATCCAATTATACCGGGGTTTTCAACGACAGGAATTATTGAAAAAATTCATCGCCTGTAAGAAGCAATGGCTGACTTCTGATTGGGTGATTTCTGATTTCCTGTGTTTTCAGACACATTTTTTTTGGCATCTTATTTCTAAGTGAAATCTGTTAACGTCCGCCACGGGGCCAATTGCTAATTGCTACGTTATTATTTTATATTGCGAAACTACCGCACATACATACGCTCTACTTCCTGTACAATAGATTCAATTTCTTTATCGTCGCCATTCGCATCGTAAGGCTGTTTTAGACTCGTGCTGAAAAAGAATGCAACGGTTTGATATACACGCGCTGTGATTCCACCCTTATATTCTTTTATAATTTCGTAACAATTATTTCCGGTTTGACGATTAATAAGTTTCATCAGTACTTTGCCCTGGTAAATGGAAAGGTTGGTGAGTGGTTCCGTAAATTCTTTCCGCAGTTCTTTTTCACGCGTCTTCATATATGCTTTCCGGTCCTCTTTTTCAGGCATCTTTTCAATCTTCTTATTTATATCATTCATAATGGCACCGGCACGTTTGGCATACGGATAAGTAACGTACACGGCATTGCGCAGTCTTGTCCATGCCTCCATACGTTGCTTCATACCTGGCGGTGCCGGTTTGGTTACCCAAACATTTTCAAGTGTATTCGCAGGCATTAATGTACCGTCACTTATTTTAGCGGGAACTGTAATGGTGTCATTCGGACCAAAAACCGGTTGCTCTAAAGTTTTGAGGATTGAATCGTAGTGTGCGCGGCCGGTATCCTGTTGCGCATAAAGACCTCCTGCAAACAACAGGCAGCCAATGAACAAAACAGTAACATATTTTTTATTTAAACCGGCCACACCCATGGGTTAAAATTACAAGCTGATTGTTGTTAATCCTAACAAGGACAGTAAAGTAACCCAAAATGCTGTTAGTGAATTGCTAAAAAGCCTTTTATCAGCTTTGATTTTCCACGGTTGCCGGCCGTTTACTCACTTTTAAGCTCCTTGCTAATCCATATCTGCGGCGCAGGCTGATGGCGATGCCGGATATCATAATAATCGTTCCAAACCACACCAGGTTAATATGCGGAAACTCATACGCTTTCAAGGCAACATAAGGCACCATATTGCCGGCCTCTTTTACCTGTACATCAAATTTATGCGTGTCTTTGTTTACGCTGGTAAAACCGATAGCCAGGCTTTGTGCAAACACGGTATCAAAAATAAATCTTGAACCGGCGCCTTTCCAGGCAATGGCAGGCGTTACGCGGTATTTCATACTGTCAGCTGAGAACACACCAATATCAGCTACAATCAGCGTGTCGTTGGGATTAATATGAAGCTTTGTATCTGTTGGATTGATACTAACATTGTTCAATACCATATAACCGCGTGAATAATAAATCGTATCCTTTAATTTGACGCTGTATTTTTTAAACTGCGCCGTATCATTTACATCGTCTAAACTGGTTGCGCTGATGTACGTGAATATATCTTTATCCCAATAATGGCGCGAATCAGGGTTGCCTGAAACACCCTCCTGCCCTTTTGTTGCCTTTATAAAATTCGGGTAGAGTGTAAATTTTTCTCCCGAGTTCTTATTTTCAAAATCAATTTTAAAATAGGTGATATTACCATGCTGGCCGCTGCTGTCTTTATTTTGATAAGTGGCCCAATACCTGCCCATATCTGTACGCAGGCCTTTTATCAGCGTAAGATTTTCTGCCGGATCTTCTTTTGCTTTGGGATCAAAAGGCAGCAGAATTCCATTGTTTTTTGATAGCACATCTTTTTTAGCAGATGTAATTAATATACCCAGCAACAGCACACAAAAACCTACGTGTGCAACAGATCCGCCGGCTGCTTTTAACTTGCCGTTCAACCCACTAAAAATATAAGCTGCATTGGCAACGATGCCATATACGCTTGCAAAAATTGCCAGGTGGATAGCGCCCAGAAATCCCGGGCCATGTTTTTGAAAATCCACTCCGCCAAAAAAACCAATCAGCAAAGAAAGTGTAAGTGCAATAACGAAAGGCAAAGCTGCTTTCTTCAGGAACACGTTCTTCGGGGTGTCTTTATACCGGAGATACTGACCGATCGCGGTTAATATACCCAGTACAACGGCAACAAAGACCTGTATTTTATTATAAGCAAATTCAGGATCTTCCGGAGCGGCAGTCGTCTTTCCGGCAATCTTGTTATATATCGGCGTAAAAGATGTTTGCCAGGTAATCACCAACGCTGCGAGGAACAAAACCAGTGCGCCGATAAACATCCAGAATTCCCTGGACAACGTGCTTTCTTCTTTTGCAATGTGCGGAATCTCTTTGTATCGTTTACCAAAAAGAAATAATGCGGGCAAGAGGAAAACCGCCATCAGCGAAATCAGCTGAAAATTCATATCGTTCTCTACAAATGCATGTACTGAACTATCTCCTAAAATACCGCTGCGGGTTAAAAAAGTAGAAAATAATACCAGGAAAAACGACATAATAAGAAACAGGTAAGTGGCCCGCAAAGAATGGCCCGTCGCATTGTACACCACCTGGGTGTGAAGACCCGCAACCATTACCAGCCACGGCACCAGCGACGCGTTTTCTACCGGGTCCCAGGCCCAGAAACCACCAAAAGTCAGTGATTCATATGCCCAGGCAGCGCCCATCATAATACCCAGGCTCAATATACCTGCAGAAAATAATGTCCACGGCAGGGCTATTTTCGTCCAGCCGGTGTAATCTTTTTTCCATAAGCCAGCGATGGCATATGCAAATGGAATCAGCGTTGATGCAAATCCGCAGAATAAAATAGGCGGATGAATGACCATCCAGTAATTCTGCAGCAGTTGGTTTAAGCCCTGGCCATCTTTCATAACAGACAAGCTCATGTAATCGGGGCGGCTAAAAATGGGCGCACTTTGCATTACATCTAACTGGCGAACCAACATAAATGGATTGATACCCACTCTTGCATGACCAAAATATAAACCGATTATCATGGTAGCCAGGCAAACCTGGGCGAAGCTAACAACGGTCATCACCGGCGCTTCCCACTTACCTGCGCGAAACATTAATATTATTCCGAGGATGCAATGCCAGATGGTCCATAAAAGAAAACTACCCTCCTGGGCTTCCCAGATGCAGGCAAAAAGATATTTTGGACTGAGTGCCATACTGGAGTGATTCCAGGCGTAGGCATATTCAAACTTATGGGTAGAAACAATGTAGTAAATAGTAATGAATACAGAAAACACAGAAAGGCATTCCACTGTAAAGGCCGCCCGGGCAAGCCGTTTCCAGCTGGCAGCCACTTCATTCAATGTTGCATTGGCGCTTTTAAAATAAGCAACCGTGGCAATGAGTGATGCAATAAAGGAAAGGATAACTAAGAAATGTCCGAACTGGCCGGGAAAGGAATGTTCACCAATAAAATTCATGTTGCTGGATTAGTTAGTTATTGTGAGATTCTTCTTCATCACATTGGGATCGTCTTTGTATTTTGAAGGGCACTTCATCAGCATGTCTTTGCATTCAAACTGACCATTCTGCATTTTGCCATTCAGCACAAGCCGTTCGCTCTTTTCAAAATCAGGTGGCTTTGAATTGCGAAAAATAACTTTTGTAGTATTGCCCAATGTATCAATCGCCGTAAAACTCATATAATTCGGGTCTTTGGCCGCATCGTATTCAACGGGCTGTGTTTTATCAACTTTCGCAATCAGGCGCACAAATTTTCCTTCCTTTTGGCGGGCAGAGGCAACGGTTTCATAGGTGGTGAGATTACCGGTGAAACTAATGAGTACCGCGATGGCGGCAGCAATACAAATAAGTATAACAATATGCGTCTTCTTCATATGAGAAATTTCGTTGGCAAAATTAGTTCAAAAAAAATGATCCTGCCCGTCTTGTTATAACTATCTGGTAATAAAAAAGCTTCTTTCATCAAAAATCCAAACTGCTCGTTGCTGTAATACCATTAGTACGGTGAAAAGTTCAACAAAAGTTAAAAAGATCAAAAAACTAGTCGTAGTTAGACACCATTGCAACGTATTATCATTTTTTTGCTTCTACGATATACTGCATTAACTTGCGCAGCGTTCTAATTATCTCGAATAATATATCATGGCAGACCTTTCCCAATTTGACCCTAACAGAGCAGGTAATCCTAACAATAATATTTTTGGATTACCGTTTACCGAAGACGAATCAAGAGTTATATTATTACCCGTTCCCTGGGAAGTTACCGTAAGCTTCAACGCAGGCACCGCCAGGGCCAGTGATCATATTTGTAAAGCTGCTTTGCAGGTAGATATTTTTGATGCCGATTTACGCGATGGATGGAAAGAAGGTTTTTATATGCGCCCCGCAGATAAAAAAGTGTTGATGAAAAGTGATTATCTGCGCAAAGAAGCTGAATTATATATTGACTATATTTCTAAAGGTGAAATTGTTGAGAAAAATAATTTCATGTGCAAAAGCCTGAAAGAAATTAACGAAGGCGGCATCTATTTAAATAACTGGGTTTACCAGCAAACAAAAGATTTATTAAGCAAAGGCAAATTGGTAGGATTGGTGGGTGGTGACCACAGCACACCGCTTGGTTACTTTAAAGCCATTGCTGAACAGTATGGCGACTTTGGCATTTTACAAATTGATGCCCATGCAGATCTGCGTAAGAATTTTGAAGGCTTCAATTATAGCCATGCGTGTATTATGAACAACGCTTTAAGTGAAATACCCCAAATAAAAAAACTTGTTCAGGTAGGCGTACGCGATTTATGCGATGAAGAATGGGAATATATCAGCAATAGCAATTACCGTGTGGTTACTTATTTTGATCATGAACTAAAAGAACGCCAGTTTGAAGGCCAAAGCTGGAAACAAATAGCAGATGAAATTGTCACGCATCTTCCGCACAATGTTTATCTGAGTTTTGATATTGACGGGCTCGACCCCAAACTTTGTCCAAATACCGGCACCCCTGTACCCGGTGGTTTAGAAACCGAACAAACGTATTATTTGCTGAGACAAATTATGCGCAGCGGGCGCAAACTGATTGGCTTTGATTTGAGTGAAGTTGGTACAGGAGAAACAGAATGGGATGCCAATGTGGGTGCAAGAATACTCTGGAAACTTTGCAATTTATTATTGGCGAGCAATAGTTGAGAGAAATGTTGAAATGTGATAAATTTGAAGAATGTGAAAATGAAGTATTTCTGTTTGCTGAAAAATAAATGGTAAGCGATTGACAAAGGATCCTGTCAATCCAAAAGATTCCATCAATCCCAGTTCAGACAATATGGTTTACCAGTACGTTGTTACACTTAAAAATACCAGTCGCAAATACATCGATACATTCTCTTTATTGCTGCTTATTATTTCAGCATTGTTATTTTTGAGAGAACAATATTTCTTACCCAAAGTAAATATCGCTTACCTTTTTTGCGGGCTTGGCATTGCGGCCATTATTGGATGGAACAAATACCAGCAGAAAAAAATTGATCCAACGGTTTACTACAACAGTGCTTTGTTTATCGCCGCTATTGGCTGGATAGTGATGCCCTATCTCAACTGGCTTTTTCTCCCATTTGCTTTGATGGGTTTGTTTGAACGCCAGGCGAAAATGCCATTGGAAGTAGGTTTTACCGATACCGAAATTGCGATTAATACACTCATCCGCAGAAGACACAAATGGAGCGATTTTAATAATATTATTTTGAAGGATGATCTGCTAACGCTCGATTTTAAAAATAACCGCCTGTTACAACGCGAAACAATTGATGAAGAAGGCGATGCAGAAGAAGATGAGTTTAATGACTATTGCCAGGCAAAGCTGTTAGCTGCAAGCGCCTAGCTGTTAGTAGTTGATTCTTGTATATTTCGCTCAGACCCGCGATATTCGGTAGTGTCTCACTTTGAATAAAATGTATTGAACCACGGTGACACAGAGACACGAAGCTTTCACGGGGATTATGGGACTTGTTTAAAAAGAAGATTTTCCGGCGCACAGAGGTTAAAAACGGGCCTCCGGCCCGCAGTGTACCAGCGCTCAGCTAAAATGATCCCTGTGTTTCCCTGTGTCATCGTGTCTCTGTGGTTAAACTGATATACTACGCGATATTCCAAACACAGTCTTGTTAATCCTGAAATCAAATAAATTCAACTACAGACATTCCTGGAAATCCTAAAAATCCCATAAATAACACAAATCCCGGTTCAGACAATCGCCAAAAATCTCACAAATCTTCAAAATCTCAGTTCAGGCTATATGGATTTTTCTTAACTTTTCATCTATCCAAAAACTGGTCATATGAATGCACTCGCCATTACTATTGTCCACCCCGCTTATGAGAACCTGAAACGCATGGGCCGTTTTCTTCACCTGGTTGCCGGAATTCTCATTTTAGCTAATGCCATACATCAGTTACAGCAACCCAAACTCAATTATCTTTACTTCTGGTGCCAGCTAATTATTGGCATTGATATCCTGATAGTTGTTTTTACCAATCGCAACCTGGTACAGGAGCTACCACGCATGAATATCGTTTTCCGGTTCATTGAATGTGTTATTTTTTTGGGAGCTGCCGCCATTTTACTAACCGAAACCAACTGGATAATGGGTGTGGTATTGATTTTGGTGGGAGCGGCCTACGCTTATCTTTTATATTGCGAACAGAAAATCAGTACGGCGGAAATGGTTAAATTCAATCATATCGGCATTACTATTTCGGGAATTCCGCAAAGCGAGTTCTTTTTATGGACACGCATTAATAATATAGACATCCGCTACGACAGGATCAGTATTTTAACTTCAGACAACAAAAAAATCGACTTTTTACTCCGCCAAAATCTTCAATTCGAAGAACTGGATCAAATTCACGAATTTTGCAGGCATTATTTGAAAACAAGCTATTAGCTCTTAGCTTTTAGCTATTAGCTTCCTGCCATCGCGGCTGGCTGTTGGTAGTTAAAAGTAGTAACGGCTAATAGCTAAAAGCTAATAGCTGATGATGCCTTACATTCTTTATTCCGACGGCAAGGGAAA
>JBDUAY010000350.1:0-6340 GCA_040004415.1 Bacteroidota bacterium
TAAAGCTGGGTATTTTTGGCGTGGGACATTTGGGGAAATTTCATTTAAACAACTGGAAGGAAATAAGCGGCGTTGAGATGGTTGGGTTTTATGATCCGGATGATGTATCTGCCCAGGAAGTAACAGAAAAATACCATTTGGCCCGTTTCCTCGATGCAGAGCGGTTAATAGATGCCTGTGATGCAATTGATGTTGTGGCACCTACTCCTTTTCATTTCAATTTATGCGAAAAAGCAATTAAAAAAGGGAAGCATGTATTTGTTGAAAAGCCGCTGGCCAATTCAATGGAAGAAGCAAGGGCGCTGGTCAAATTGGTTAAAGAAAGCAATGTTAAAATGCAGGTGGGCCATGTAGAGCGGTTTAATCCGGCTTATCTTGCCACACAGGACCTTGAACTTAACCCGATGTTTATTGAAGTGCATCGCCTGGCCCAGTTTAACCCGCGTGGAACCGAGGTGAGTGTGATTCTTGATTTAATGATCCATGATATAGACATCATTCTTAATCTTGTAAAGAGTGAAGTAAAGTCAATTTCGGCCAGCGGTGTGGCAGTAATGACCGATACACCTGATATTGCCAATGTACGTATTGAATTCAACAATGGCTGTGTTGTTAATCTTACCAGCAGCCGCATTTCTATGAAACGTATGAGAAAAATGCGGCTTTTTCAGAAAGACGCCTATATAGGAATTGATTTCCTGAATAAGAAAACAGAAATTATTAAATTAAAAACGCCCAAAGATCTGGAAGCTTTCTCGTTTGATCTCGAGACACAACATGGTAAAAGAACAATCGCTATATTAAACCCTGTTATACCAGAAGTAAATGCGATAAAAATGGAATTGGAAAAATTTCGGGATGCAGTCGTTAATAACACGCCAACAATTGTAAGTGAAGTGGATGGATACCGTGCCATGGATATTGCACACCAGATTCTTAATAAAATTAAAAACGCCACTATCAATACCTGAGCAGTAAATGCCCTCCCACAAAAAAATTCATATTAGCTGGTACGTGCTTAGTGATTACCTGGCAGCGGCCGTTGCCTGGATATTATTTACTATTGTCAGGCAAAAATTATTGCATGAGCTTTTTGGTAATCACATCAACCTGAATGACCGCATTTTACTGGACCTTGCAGCACTCCCCTTCTTATGGCTGATATTTTTTTTCCTTGCGGGAAGCTATGAATCGCTGTATAAAAAATCAAGGTTAAATGAAATATCCACCACTTTTTCCTGTACCCTGGTAGGTTGCATTATCATTTTTTTTGCGATTGTTTTAAATGATTATAATCATTCGCTGTATTATTATTATACAACCCTGATTTGCTTTATACTCCTGCATTTTTTATTTACGATAACCGGCAGGCTTATTTTGCTGGGCAAAGCAAAAAAACAGATGCGTGCCGGAACAGTAAAATTTAACGCCATCCTTGCCGGTGATCATAAAACATCTGAGCGCCTTTACCTGCATACACAGGAACAACTAAAACAATCGGGCATATATTATTCCGGCTTTGTAAGCAATGAAGCAAACGGGCTTGCATCTTACCTGCCTTACCTGGGCAAACTTGATAAACTGGAAGAAATAATTGACCGTGAGGCTGTTGAACTTGTTGTTATTGCCATAGAAAATACCAATAAAAAAGATGCTGAAGAACTGATCAACCGGCTCGGTGAAAAAGAAGTAGATATCAAGATTGTACCAAGTATTCTCGACATACTTTCCGGCTCCGTAAAAACGCAAAATGTGTTAAGTCCTGTACTGGCTGACATCAGTACCGGCCTAATACCCCAATGGCAGCAAAACGTAAAACGGCTGCTGGATATAATCATCTCCGCAACGGGCCTGGTGTTATTGTCGCCACTGATGCTGTATGTAGCATTGCGCGTTCGGTTTTCATCAAAAGGGCCCATATTATTTGCGCAGGAGCGCATTGGTTATAAGGGCAAGCCCTTTTTCATACATAAGTTCCGTTCTATGTATGCGGATGCCGAAATAAACGGGCCGGCACTCTCCTCGACCGACGATTCACGGATCACAGTCTATGGAAAAACAATGCGCAAGTGGCGGCTGGATGAGCTTCCGCAGTTATATAATGTATTGATTGGAGAGATGAGCCTGGTGGGGCCACGGCCGGAAAGAAAGCATTATATCAACCTGATATCGCAACAAAATCCTTATTTTAAATACTTGCTGAAAGCAAAGCCCGGTCTCACTTCCTGGGGCATGGTGCAATTTGGTTATGCGGAAGATGTGCCCCAAATGATAGAGCGAATGCAATATGACCTTATTTATATGGAAAATATTTCGTTGAAACTCGATTTTAAGATAATGCTCCATACACTCAGAATAATCTTTCTTGGCAAAGGCATATAATTGCCGGTTAACATAATTAATCGTTGGCGACGCCGTTATTAACCTGTTCATTGTCACTCATTTTCAATTATTTTTGGCAAAACTCACCATCCTTGAGTAAATCAATTCTCTGCTTTATCCTGGCGCTGGCCCTTTCATCTGCTGCCTGCGCGCAATACTGGCAACAGCAGGTTAATTATACAATTGATGTTACGCTCAATGATAAAGAGCATACCCTGGACGCTTTTGAGAAAATAACCTACAGTAATAATTCTCCCGATACTATTCATTTTATCTGGTTCCACATTTGGCCCAACGCCTATAAAAATGATAAAACTGCTTTTAGTGAACAATTGTTGATCAACGGCAGAACTGATTTTTATTTTAGCAATAAAGAACAACGTGGCTATATCAACCGCCTCGATTTTAAGGTAAACGGCGTTACCGCACAAACAACCGATCACCCGCAGTACATAGATATTATTAAATTAATTTTGCCGCAGGCATTGCCGCCCGGCGGACAAATAAATATCGCCACCCCTTTTCATGTTCAGTTACCAGATAATTTTTCAAGGGGCGGACATGTGGGTCAATCTTACCAGGTTACACAGTGGTTTCCAAAACCGGCTGTATATGATAAAAAAGGCTGGCACCCCATTCCCTATCTCGACCAGGGAGAATTTTACAGTGAATTTGGAAACTATGACGTGCGCATTACGGTTCCTGAAAATTATGTTGTGGCTGCTACCGGTGAACTCCAGGATGAATCAGAAAAAGACTGGCTGAAAAAAAGAAGTTCATTTAGCTGGAAACCTGTCGTAACCAAGAGCATCGTAAAAAAAGGTTCCTACAAGCACGTTAAAAAAACAGTGCAGTCGTATCCGGCATCTGCTGCGCAGACAAAAACAATACAATTTCTGCAAAAAAACGTGCATGACTTTGCGTGGTTTGCAGATAAACGTTTTATTGTAAAACAAGATACCCTGCAACTTGCGTCAGGCAAAATCATCAATGTGTTTAGTTATTATTTGCCCGGCCAGAACAGCGCCTGGGTAAACAGTGTAGATTTTATTAAGCGCGCGGTACGTTTTCGTTCTGCGCTAATAGGTGAATATCCATTTAATACAGTGAGTGCAGCAGAAGCGAAAATGGGTTTTAATGGTGGTATGGAATATCCAACAATCACCAGTATTTCGCCTGTTGGTTCCCCTGCAGAATTGGAGAATACCATTGAGCATGAAGTGGGTCATAACTGGTTACAGGGTATACTGGCTACGAATGAAAGACAATTCCCCTGGATGGATGAAGGCATAAATACGTACTATGATAATCGTTATGAGGCGGGTACTCAAAAAAAAGCCGCTGATAATCATAAAACATTTTTTAATCAACGAATTCCGAAAAATCCTGAATCGGTATTACTTCAATCACTTGCGGCCGTTGAAAAAGATCAGCCAATCAATACATCCGCTGATAATTTTACTGAATTAAATGATGAATTGGTAGCCTATTATAAGACGGGTGAATGGATGAAGCTGCTGGAAGATTATATTGGCAAAGCCTTGTTCGATTCCTGCATACAGGACTATTATAAACGCTGGCAATTTAAACATCCCTATCCTGAAGATTTTAAGGAAATTGTTGCAGAAGTAAGTGGTAAAAACGTCAATACTATTTTTGCGCTGCAGGATAAAAAAGGCAACCTTCCTTCCAGCATTAAAAGAACCATAAAGCCTGTAGCTTTTTTCAATTTTACCAATACAGATAAATACAACTACGTTAATATATTGCCAGCTGCCGGTTACAATGAGTACGACAAGTTTATGATTGGCGCAGTGGTGCACAATTATGATTTTCCGGCAAACAAGTTTCAATTTATAGCAGCCCCCTTATACGCAACAGGGAGCAAAAGATTTAATTATATGGTCCGTGCTTCTTATACATGGTTTCCTGCACCATTGTATAAAACAGAAATTGGCGTTAGCGCTTCTTCTTTTTCAATGGATGCGTTTCAGCCAGATAATGCGGCAAAAGTAATTCCGTCATTCCGGAAAATAGCACCATTTATAAGGGTAACGTTCAAAGAAAATGATCCACTCAGTAAAATTCACCGGTATATACAGTTTACGCCATTTTTCATAACCGAGGAAGCGCTCAGTTTTAAAACAGTTATCAACGGTGCAGATACAAATGATGTAGTTGAAAAGACTTCCGCCAGCCGTTATTTAAACCAATTAAAATTTGTTATTGAAAACAACCGTGTCCTCTATCCATACCGGGCTGAGCTACAGGTAGAGCAAGCAGACGGCTTTGTACGAACTGCATTTACCGGCAATTATTATTTTAACTATAACAATAATAAATCTGGTTTGAACCTGCGGTTTTTTGCTGGCAAGTTTTTCTATACAGGTGCAAAGACAATCAGTAAACAATTTGAGACGGACCGGTACCAGCTAAATATGACTGGCGCAAACGGTTATGAAGACTACACGTACAGCAATTATTTTATCGGCAGAAATGAATTTGCCGGAATTGGTAATCACCAAATTATGGTGCGCGATGGTGGTTTTAAAGTAAGGTCAGACCTATTAAGCAGTAAAATTGGCAAAACAGATAACTGGCTGAGTGCGATAAATATTGTCTCAGATATTGCCGATAAAAAATTCCCTGTAAAAATATTTGCAGACGCGGGCACATATGCAGAAGCATGGCAAAACAATCCGCAAACGTCACGCTTCCTGTTTGACGCGGGCCTTCAGCTTTCCCTGTTTCACGAAACGTTGAATATCTATTTACCATTGCTATACAGTAAAGAATACCGCGATTACTTTAAATCAACATTGGGAAGTAATTACTTATTAAAAACGATTTCATTCAACATGGATATACAGAACTTCACGCTCAGAAAATTAAATAAGAATGTAGATTTTTGAGTTTCACATGAGCACAATAAGCCAGGTACGATATATTAAGCACGTTGATATTGATAAAGTAAAATGGGATGCCTGCATCACAGCTTCGGCCAATGGGCTGGTCTACGGCTATTCCTTTTATCTAGATCACATGGCGAAGCATTGGGACGCGCTGGTACTGAACGATTATGAATTGGTGATGCCACTAACCTGGAATAAAAAATATGGCGTGCGCTATCTTTATCAGCCGCCCTTTACACAACAGTTGGGTGTTTTCAGTAAAACACTTCCACCGAAAGAATTATTGCCGGAATTCATTTCCATAATAAAAGCCAATTTCAGCTTTGCAGAGGTTTTTTTGAATTTCGCAAATGCCGGCGCAAACCTGCTGTCGAAAACAAATTTCATTTTGCCACTTTCAAAACCATACGAAACACTTTATAAGGGCTATAGCAAAGATGGAATTAAAAATATTCGCCGTTCAGAAAAGTTTCCATTACAATATGGCGAAATGGAAGACCCGCGTCAGCCAATTGCATTGTACAAAAACATGTATGCATCCAGAACAAAACACGTAAAAGAAAAAGACCATTACAACTTTGAGCAGTTGTGTTTGCTGGCCCGGGAAAAAAAAATGCTGGTTATACGAAAAGTCACCGGCCAGGAAGGTGAATTGCACGCCACTGCATTACTTTTACAACAAAACAACCGCCTTTACTTATTGCAATCTGCCACGTTAGCAGCTGGCAGATTAACAGAAGCAAATTATTTTCTGCTGAATAATATTATAAAAGAATTTTCTGAACAGGATTTGATTCTTGACTTTGAAGGATCCGACATTCCTGGTATAGCGCATTTTTATAAAAATTTTGGCGCGGGTAACCAGCCCTACTATTTTTTTAAATACAACAAGCTTCCATGGTTCCTGAAGATTTTCAAATAGCTGTATAGCATTTAGTCTGGCTCCTGCGTTATCGTTGCGGGGTTTGCATGAAGTTCCGGGATGCGAAAAACACGTTGCTAAAACGATCGTTCCATTGATAACAATAGAAGCCGGACTGCACAAG
>JBDUAY010000351.1:0-6290 GCA_040004415.1 Bacteroidota bacterium
GAAGTGGCCGCGATAATGCAGAAGGTGTTCGGTACAGTATGAGCCAATGGTATCCTAAAATGTGCGAATACGATTACGAAGGATGGCATCCCACACCTTATGTTGCCAGGGAATTTTATGGCGTTTGGGGAGATTATGATGTAAAGATAACTATTGATAAAAAATACCTCGTAGCGGCAAGCGGTTATCTCCAAAATCCGGCACAAATAGGATATGGATATGAAGCACCCGGCACTACTGTAACGCGGCCAGCCGGTAATACCCTGACATGGAATTTTATTGCGCCCAACGTACATGATTTTGTATGGGCCGCAGATCCCGGTTATATACACATCAGCAAACCTGTCCGGGATGGAATGGTGCTCCATGCATTCTATAAAATATCCCCGGAAGATCTAAAAAAACAGTACAATAATTTTTCGCCCAGACAAAAACAGCAATATAATAACAACGCTGATAATTTTGTTGCACATTATCGTGAAGAGTGGGAGACTGTACTGGAGAAAGCCGCTAAAGTGCTGCCGTTTATGGATAAAACATTTGGCAAGTATCCATACAAACAATATTCTTTTATTCAGGGGGGAGACGGCGGAATGGAATACCCGATGGCAACATTGTTGAAAGGTGCGGGGCCGGGCGTTATTTTTCATGAATGGATGCACAGTTGGTACCAGGGCATGATGGGCACCAATGAAAGTGAATATGCCTGGATGGACGAAGGTTTTACCACTTATGCCGAAGATCTTATTCAGCGTAATTTTTCCGGTAAATCAACCCTGGAAAACTACAAAGATGCACTGCAGCGCAATCCGGGAGACAGAAACCTTCCAGATATCATCGCCACTATTCCTGAGAATGAGGGCGATTCATACTTGTCGTATTTAAAACTGGCGAAAAGCGGGTATGAAGAACCGCTTACAACCCACGCAGATCATTTCAATACTAATTACGCATACAGCACGGCTTCTTATTCAAAAGGCGCGGTATTTATGGCGCAGCTCGGCTACATCGTTGGTGAATCAACACTCAGCAAAATCTTACTGAATTATTATGACCAGTGGCGGTTTAAGCATCCCAATGTAAATGATTTTATACAGGTAGCAGAAAAAACAAGTGGTATTAAATTAGACTGGTACCGTGAGTATTTTGTAAACACTACCAAGACCATCGACTATGGTATTGACAGCTTGTGGGAAGAAGGTGGCAAAACCAAAATACGGCTAATCAACAAAGGCAGGATGCCCATGCCAATCGATGTGCAATTAAGCTTTAAAGATGGCAGTAAAGAATTGCATTACGTGCCGATGGACCTGATGTTTGGAACCAAAGAGACAGAAGATATTTCAATACCGCGGAAAGTATATAGTGAATGGAACTGGACCAACCCATATTATGTTATAGAAAGCAGCAGACGGCTTGCAGATATTACCATTGCGGAAATAGATGCCAGTCATAGAATGGCAGATATCAATCGAAAGGATAATAAGCTGGAAATCAAATGGTAAATCTGTTAAGGAATAAAAAAGCCGCTTCTTGTTGAGAAGCGGCTTTTTAATTGCTTTGCCGGGAAAATTTTGTTTTGAGCCTATGCAAGAATATAATTACTTCATAGTCAAAAGCCTGTAATAGTGTAAGGTAAGGTTATAATGGTTTTACAGTATTTGTTGCTAAGCATCCCTTTTTGATAATATAAAAATAAATACTCATCTGCTATACTGCAATACCACTTTAGTAGTATTTCTATGCTATTATGTTCACAGCTTCTTCGTAAAACCTTAAACAAAACAGCATTACCTTCCGAAGTATTTATTTACGGCTTCAACCCTGTTATTTACATGTAATTTCTCGTAGATGTGATAAACATGTTTACGGACAGTTTCGGGGCTGATAAACAGGTTGTTAGCGATTTCCTTGTATAGTAATCCTTTGGCAAGGTGCTCTAATATTTCCTTTTCCCTCGTGGAAAGAACATTCATGAATTTATCTTCCTGAACCGGACTGTCGGAGATAGGCTTACCTCTAAACGCCGTAACTACTTTGCGGGCAATCTGGCTGCTCATAGGTGCACCACCTTCACTAAGTTCTCTGATGGCTTCCAATAATTTGCCGGGCGCTGTTTTTTTAAGAATGTAACCGTTGGCGCCTGCACTTAATGCTTCAAATATTTTTTCATCTTCTTCGTACACGGTACACATCATGTACAAAATATCCGGGTGTAAAGGTTTGAGGTGACGAACACATTCAATGCCACTCATGCCGCCCAGGTTGATGTCCATTAAAACTACCTGCGGACTTAGTACCGGTATCTTTTCGATTGCTTCTTCAGCGCTCGAAAAACTTCCCAGCAACCGGTAGCCCTCAGACATAATTACAATTTGCTCAAGTGCTGAGCGAATGTCCTTGTTGTCATCAACTATACAAACTGTGATTGTCATGATACAAAGTTGCGATTATTTACATTAGAATACAATACCACAAAGTGGTAATATTAGTACTACGCAGAAACATGTAGAAGGTATTTTTCTTTGAAGAATTCTTCCTTGAATAAATCGTATATTTCTATACTGTGCGGCCTGCAGGCACTGGCAGAAATTTCTTCTGCGAGGTCTCCGCCTTTCAAACAGATTAATCCTTTGAGAGAGTTACCTGGTACAGGCGTTTTTTTTCTGATGAGCGGTTTCGACCATCTCCATAAATCTGCCAGTGGTGCTACTGCGCGTGATACCACTGCATCAAACTTTCTATTCTTTATATCTTCTGCCCGGGTATGCTCTATCGTTACGTTTTTAAGATCGATAGCTGCTGCAACAGCTTCTACTACTTTCAATTTTTTTCCAATGCTATCAACCAAATGAAATTGTACTTCAGGAAAAAAAATAGCTAATGGTATACCCGGAAAGCCGCCGCCAGTGCCAAGATCCATAATCTCAGCGCCGGGTGCACATTCTAATGCAGCAGCAATGCTGAGTGCATGCAGCACATGTTTTTCATACAGGCTGTCAATATCTTTGCGCGAGATAACATTTATTTTACTGTTCCAGTCTTTGTATAAATCTTCCAGTGCGGCAAACTGCTGCAGTTGTGCCGGTGTAAAATCGCCAAAATATTTTAATATCAGTTCCAGCTTTTGCGTGGTTTTTTCCATAATGCAGGAGCAAAGATGAGATAATATACAAACATCCAGATATCAAATAACCACCACCACGGCCATAAATCTTTTTCATTTAATTTTTCCATGCTTTTATAAAAAACCCATGCTTGCGAAATAAAACGTAATAAGAATATCGCTATGGAAAACCGCCAGTCGAAAAACAAAAGGCTCACAACAAACAATGGATAAAATAAAAAATGTGTTAGCGCATACAAGCCAAGTAAGAAGCGGTGTTTGCTTTTGTAAAATTTACCGGTTGTATAGTGTCTTGTTTTTTGCCCTATCCAGTCGCGCCATGTTTTCTTTGGTTCAGAATGCGTGATGGCTTCATGATCTATTACCACATTGGTATTGTGTTTTGTAGCTACCATGTTAATGAATAAATCATCGTCGCCTCCTGTTACATGATTGAGAGATGAAAAGCCTTTGTTCTGAAAAAATAATCTTTTTGTATACGATAAATTTCTGCCAACGCCCATATAAGGTGTTCCAGCCAATGCGTATGATAAATATTGCAGCGCCGTATGAAACGTTTCGAAACGAATTAATTTATTTAGCAGGCCCGGTCTTTTATTGTAAGCGCCATAACCCAGCACTATTTCAATACCTTCCGAATAGCCATCCTGCATTTTTTGTAACCAGAATTCGGTTGCAGGCATACAATCTGCATCGGTTAACAATACCACTTCGTATTTGGCTTCTTTTATGCCAATAGATAATGGATATTTTTTGCCGGGGATGAGTTTTGCTTCGTAATCTAGGTTAACCCCCTGCAGATGCTTAAATGTTTTTCTCAGTTCTTCCAGCAGGTATTTTGTTTCATCAACACTGTTGTCATTTACCACGATAACTTCATGGGTGGTAGGATATGTTTGCACCAATACCCCGGGCAGATTGTGTGCGAGATTGCCGGCTTCATCGCGGGCACAAACAATTACGCTCACCGGATGTTGCTGCGAGGTTACTTTTTCTTCCTTCTTATAAAAAGCGACCCGTTGAAAAAAATACCAGTAGTACAAAAGTTGTATTAAGGTGACTGCTATAAATGAATAAAACAGTATCATCCACACGTGTAATTTCAGTATCGCCAGTAAATTCATGTAATCAAATGGTTAAGGGCAAAGTAAATTGCCTGCGAAAATAGGCATAAGCGCAGAAGCAGGAAGTAAAATAATTTCACAGGTGTGGATATGATTGCCGGCGTAGTGATTTACTGATTTTGAGATTTCATCCGGCGCGGTTATCCTGCATATTAGCGTCGTTATCTCCTGTGCATCCCGATATGTTGATGGTTGAACTTCGCGAAGGGATTGGTTGTCACGGTTGAAAGCCTGAACAGCCCAACTCATGATATCCGTGCTGGCAGAATGCGCAATATCCTATTACATCCTCCACACCACTAAATCTCAAAATCAGCAAATCCGGTTATCTTGCAGCCCTTTATGGCAATCTTACAATTCGATTTGCAAACTACAGATATTCAGTCTTCCGCACGGGCCGGAAAAATTACGACTGATCATGGCGAAATTCTAACACCCATTTTTATGCCCGTAGGCACGGTGGGCAGCGTAAAAGCGGTTTCACAGCAACAACTTTCGCAGGATGTGAAGGCACAGGTAATCCTGGGCAATACCTATCATTTGTACCTGCGGCCCGGATTGGAAACGCTTGAAGCGGCAGGGGGGTTACACAAGTTTAACGGATGGCACCAGCCTATACTTACCGACAGTGGTGGGTACCAGGTTTTTTCGCTGGCCGCTAACCGCAAGATTACGCAGGAAGGCGTGGTGTTTCAGAGCCATATTGATGGCAGCAAACATCTATTTACCCCTGAAAAGGTAATGGATATACAGCGTACCATTGGCGGAGATATTATTATGGCTTTTGATGAATGCCCGCCATACCCCAGCGATTACAACTATGCTAAAAAAAGTATGCAGTTAACGCATGACTGGCTGAACAGATGCTTCACACGTTTTAATAGTACGCCTGATAGATATGGCTACACGCAAAATTTATTTCCGATTGTTCAGGGCAGCACTTTTGCAGATTTGCGCACTGCTTCAGCGGAGTTTGCAGCGTCTAAAAATGCGACGGGAAATGCTATTGGCGGTTTAAGTGTGGGTGAGCCAGAAGAAATGATGTACGAATACACTGCCCTGTGTTGCAACCTGCTGCCGGTAAATAAACCAAGATACCTGATGGGCGTTGGCACACCGTGGAATATATTGGAAAGTATAGCGTTGGGGATTGATATGTTTGATTGCGTAATGCCTACGCGTAACGGTCGCAACGCGATGCTGTTTACCAGCAAAGGCATTATCAATATCGACAATAAAAAATGGGAAAAAGATTTTTCTGTTATTGACGACGGTATCCCAAATGAGTTAAGTAATTATTACAGCAAGGCATACCTGCGTCACCTGCTAAAAGCTAAAGAAATACTTGGATTAACCATTGCGAGTATTCATAACCTGGCATTTTATTTATGGCTTGTGGGCGAGGCAAGAAACCATATCGTGCAGGGGGATTTTGTTAGCTGGAAGAATAATATTATACCGGTATTGAAGCAGCGGCTGTAACCACGAGCTGGCCGGAAGTGGGGTGGAGTCAGAACTGTAAAGGCTAAACATGTCAGCGCCGGGTATAGCAAAGCACTACAAGCGATTGAAACAATTGTCAGGAAATCAGGCAATCATGAGGGTCTGATTTCTGTATAGAAATTTTATTCAGATTTTTTATAGACATGCATCAGCACTATAAAAAACAATACGCCGCCAACATAAAAGCTGAATTCGGTCCAATCGTACTGCGTAAAAAAGCCATTGAATTTAAAATAGGTAGTATTGTCATCCGGCAAAAAATAGGGGTAAGTAAACTTTACAAAAGGCCAGAACTTCTCTGTTTTGGGTTCGCCGGTTGCATTGAAAAATCGTACTTCATTATAAGAAAGAAATAGCGCACACAAGTGAAATATGCACCATGCAATAGCCCAGCGGTATCGCTTTACCCGAACAGTAAGAGACGATTGCGCGGTATCTGTGGTGATAGAGGTGTTAACTGAACCTGGAAAACTGCTTTTTTTCATTAAGATAAATTTTATCGGGACGATGCAGTTTTTTAATAGATATTTAATTTA
>JBDUAY010000352.1:0-6288 GCA_040004415.1 Bacteroidota bacterium
CCTTTATCCCTTTGTGTGCAATTACTTCGTTTTGTTGAAGTGTTGCAATGGCTTGAAACTCGTCAGACAATTTTGTACTTAGACTTTCAAAAATTTCGAAATATTTTTTATAGGTATCATGGTTTTGCATGTTTGGCTTAAACGTTTCTGATAATACCACACTTTTTGCGGCCTCTTCCAGGTTTTTATACAGGCCAAGTTCTGTGGCACTTAACAGAAAGGATCCAAGACTAACGCTGTTTAAGTTTTTACAAATGCTTACAGGTTTATCAAACATATCTGCAATTATTTGAGAACAAAACGGAATTGTAGCAAAACTTCCATTAACGGAAATGCTCTCTATATTTCTGTGTTCTTCCAGCGTTTTACCAATACTGAATATCTCATATAATATTCCCTCGATAATAGCCCTGGTAAAGTGTTGTTGTTCATGACTGATATTTAAACCAAAATAAACGCCCCTTGCGTTTGCATTCCAGATGGGCGCCCTTTCTCCGAGCAGGTAAGGCAGAAACAATAAACCATTTGACCCCGGAGCTACTTTCGCTGCATCACTGATTAATTCTGACATGCAGTTTTCAAGATCATACGCCTTTTTAAATGTTCCAAACTGCTTGGCAAACCATTCAAAAACAACCGCGCCGTTATTTGTTGGGCCACCGGATACATAGTACTTTTCGGTAAGCACATAATTGAAAAACCGCTCTTTCTCATCCTGGATAATTTGTTTGCCCACAACCCTCATAGCGCCGCTGTCCTCAATCGTTACAGTTGCCTTGCCCTCACTCCAAACACCGGCGCCGAGTGTAGCACAGCACCCATCACTTGAACCGGTGATAAGCCTGATGCCTGACGGTAGCCCCAGTGATTGCTGAAATTCCTTTTTGAGTTTCCTGGGAGAATGAAAAACAGGAACTAAATCTGGTAGCTTAGCAGAAGTTATACCAGCAAAGTCAAGTGCATCGTTGTCCCATGTAAGGTGATGGTTGTTAAACAGGCCGGTTGCAGAAGCCAAACTAAAATCTATCAGGTATTCTCCGGTGAGTTGCTGGATGATATAGCTTTTTATAGAAAGAAACTTATACGTCTTTTTAAACAGTTGCTTATCCTGGTTTTTGATCCATGTAATTTTTATCAATGGTGACATAGGGTGTATAGGTGTACCAGTTGCACGATAAATCTTTTTACCCAACATCGTTTTCTTTAATTCCCTTGCTTCGTTTTTCCCCCTGTTATCAGACCATATAATAGCATTTCGAAGCGGAACACCATTTTTATCAATAGGCAACACACTGTGCATGGCAGCGCTGAAACAAATCGTTAATACGGTATAATTTTCAGCGTGAATTTTCTCACTAAGAAAGTTTTTTAGCACGTACAACATTGTAATAAAGACCTGTTCAGGATCCTGTTCGCTATAATCTGGCTGCGGATGATAGGTTGGATAAATGCCTTTGGTTTCTCCAATCACTTCTCCCTTAAGATTAAATGCAAAAATTCTCACTGCATTGGTGCCCAATTCAATGGTGACAATACACTCTTTTTTCCTGGAAGTACGCTCAGTCATTTGAATTATTTTTTTTTCTGAATTCTTTCGGTGTGTAACCGGTAAGTTTTTTAAAAGTTGTTGAAAAATGCTGGGATGATGAGAACCCTGTTTCCAGCGCTATGTCAGTGATATTCGCTTTTTCTTTTTTAAGTAGTTTAATAGCCTCGGATATTCGAATTTTAATTAAATAATTAAGCGGACTAAATCCCGAATAGCTTTTAACTTTTTCATTGAAGAGTGTTGTGCCCAGGCCAACAAACGCAGCCATTTCTTCCACGGTCCATTGGTGCGACAGATCTTTCCGCAATGCCTCTTCCAGTTTCGTAAATGTCTTTGAGAAGTCACGGCCGGTATCACTTTCCCTGGAGCGTTGTCTCGTTGTTACAATAAGGAGTTCATCGATTTGGTTATTCACCCTTACCCGGTGACCCAGTTCCCGGTTCACTAACTCTTGCTGCATGCATTTGAGTATTCTGCCTGCTTCGGGAAATTTAAGAATAACAACCGGACTGTTTAACAGTAAAATTTTACTAACCGACATTGTTTCACTGTCTGATAAATTGCTCCATCTGCCCAAAACAATTTCGCCTGTATCCAACTGCCTTGCCTCTATATGAAGGCAGAAAAAAGATCCTATTTCAAACATATCTTTATAACTTCCGAATTCCTGGCCCGGTAATACCAACGCTACATCGCCAGGATACAGCGTAAACTGACCTTCATCAATTTTCCATTGAAAAGTGCCGTCTAAAATATAAAACAATTTAATACCCGGAACCGATGATTTATGAAATGCATTGAGGCGAATGGAAGGATTTTTCACAATGCCGAATTCTATAATGTGCGGAAATATCTCCAACTCATCACACCTGCCTTGTTTAAGAAGAAATTCGTTCATACAGCAAATCTTTGAACTGACAATGGTGATTACCGTTATCTCAATCTCACCAGTAAAGAAAAGGAATTTATTTACCCTTTTTGTATAGAATTCATCGTTGCTTATTATTGGTAGTTTTCCAGGTATAGTTATTTTAAGTTTGCTATATTGAAGGGTGTTACCTTAACTTTTTGCTGGTCGTATGGAGAAAATAATTTTCCTTTTTTCGGGACTGTAGTCCGGCTTATGAAGGCCGGTTTGTAATTTCAATATTATTTTTTCTTCTCACTCAGCAAAAGGCAGCATCTTATAATTAGCTACCGTTCAGGGTGCAAAATATTCCTTTTTTGCTTTGATAAAAATGAGTATAACATGTAAGTAAAGATAGGTTTTGCAGTTGCAGCCAACAACTGCTTTTTCAAACAGTATCATGTAAAAGAAAATAATAGACATTAAATAATCAGAATATATACGCAAAGCCGGCAAAGGCATTAAAAAGGAATAATTAAAATAATAGCAATGGAAACGAAATTACGCAGCCGTGATTGGTTTGGAAGAAAAGATAAGGATGGTATTATTTACAGAAGCTGGATGAAAAACCAGGGAATGCCCAATGATATGTTTGATGGAAGACCTGTAATTGGAATATGTAATACTTTCAGTGAGCTTACACCCTGCAACGCACATTTTCGTGAACATGCAGAGATGGTTAAACGGGGGGTACTTGAAGCAGGTGGTTTCCCGGTTGAATTTCCAATAATGAGTTTAGGTGAAACTTTATTAAAGCCAACTGCTATGTTGTTTCGCAACCTGGCAAGTATGGACGCAGAAGAAAGCATACGGGGAAATCCAATAGATGGAGTAGTACTGTTAACAGGTTGCGATAAGACAACCCCTTCAACTGTAATGGGCGCTGCCAGCGTGGGCCTGCCAACGCTTGTTGTGCCGGGTGGGCCGATGCTGAATGGAAAATATAAAGGCCAGGACATCGGGTCAGGCACGCATGTATGGAAGTTTGATGAAGATATGAAAACCGGAAAAATGACACCGGAAGATTGTGAGTTTGCAGAAAGTTGTATGAGCCGGAGTATTGGGCATTGTATGACAATGGGTACCGCCAGTACCATGGCTTGCATGGTAGAATCTTTAGGACTTACTTTAAGTGGTGCTGCTGCTATCCCTGCAGCTGACAGCAGGAAAAAACAGATGGCACAACTGAGTGGAAGAAGGATTGTGCAGATGGTGAAGGAAAACCTGACCATTGATAAAATATTAACGCGGGAGTCATTTGAAAACGCAATAATAGTAAATGCCGCTGTAGGTGGTTCAAGCAACTTTATCATCCACTTAACAGCAATTGCCGGAAGGATTGGCGTAGACTTGAATCTGCAGGATTTTGACACGATTGGCAGTAAGGTTCCACTACTCCTGAATTTGATGCCATCGGGTAAATATTTAATGGAGGATTTTTATTATGCAGGTGGTCTGCCAGTTATTTTAAATGAACTTAAAGACCTGCTGCATAAAAACGTCATTACTGTCACGGGTAAAAATCACCATGAAAACATTGTGGGCAATACGACTGTGTTCAATCGCAATGTCATTGCCGCAATGGATAACCCTTTGATTGCAGAAGCCGGCTGCGTAGTGCTAAAAGGAAACCTGGCAGTAAACGGAGCAGTCATGAAACCTTCTGCTGCATCTCCTGAATTAATGAAACATAAAGGCAGGGCAGTTGTGTTTGAAAGCATCGAGGATTACCATGTAAGGATTGACACGCCTGATTTGGATATTGATGAAACCTGTATTATGGTATTGAAATACGTCGGTCCTGTTGGCTATCCGGGTATGCCGGAGGTAGGAAATATGGCACTTCCTAAAAAACTGTTACAAAAAGGCATAACCGATATGATTCGCATTTCTGATGGGCGAATGAGTGGCACAGCATACGGAACCGTGATATTGCATGTATCCCCGGAAAGTGCCATCGGCGGAACGCTGGCCCTGGTTGAAAATGGCGATATAATAGAACTCGATGTATCGCTGCGTAAACTTCATCTGCATGTGAGTGATGATGTTTTGGATGATAGAAAAAAAGCCTGGATAGCCCCTCAGCCTGCGGCAACCCGTGGTTATGTCGGAATGTATATCAAACATGTTATGGGTAGTGATAAGGGCGCCGACCTTGACTTTCTGCAGGGGAGTAGCGGGAGTGTGGTCGTCAGAGATTCCCATTGATAAATAAGTTTATACTTATTCTTTTAAAAAAAGGAAAACAAAAACGCATCCGTATCGAAAGAACACAACAATAATGATGGAGGATGGAAATGTTCTGCTGTCGCGGTACCGCTCAGTGACGTGTTACCTTAGAAAACTTATTAAAAGGGAATGCTGGTTAGTTCTTAGGACATAATACCGGTTCAGATTTTTTTGAAAAAAAATCAAGACGGGTTAATTGGTAGGGAGTGAATGTTTCGTCACCTTCTCTAATCCTGATATTTGTATTTACCGGAACGTCATTAAATACCTGTACCCTGCCTGTTACAGGCCAGGTTACCTCAATTTTCTCAATGGAAACGGCTGCTCCCAAACCAATATGCTGCAGCAAAGGATTAGCGCCAAAACTTCCACCAGAATTTACATCCCGGTAAACAGATCTTTGTGCGTTGTTGTCCTTAAAAGTTACTTTTATTTTAGCGCCTATCGCTGCTTTGTTAGATACCGTTCCCTGCAAGGAAAGATTTACCCAATGATTATGATTCTGGCCGGGATTTAAATAAAGGGAACTTTCATAAGCGTCGCCGGTATATGCACCACCCATCTTAATAAAAATATCTTCGCTGCCATCATTGTCAAGATCAACAAAAGACACCCCATGGCCTTTTTGTAAGTTACCCACCCGTGCAGAGGTAGTAACGTCCAGGAAATTTGTTCCGTTAATATTTTTAAACAGCTTATTTGGGATAGCTGATTTAAATTGCGGGTTTCCGGTGCCGAGATAAAAATCTAAATAGCCATCGTTATCAATGTCTCCAAAATTTGCACCCATTGCAAAAGCAATTTTATTCAGGCCAACTTTTGCCGACACATCTTCAAACGTTCCATCATGTTTGTTTCTGAAGAGAAAAACTTTGCCCGCATTGTTAACAGGTGCCTGAATGGCTTCTGCTGCGGCATAACTGGCAAGTGAACCGGTAAACTCATAGCCACACACCAGAATATCCAGCCAGCCGTCGTTGTCATAATCCCAAAACCAGGTAGGAAAACTCCGGCTCTGATTTTTGCTAAAACCAGCCTGCTCACTTACGTCTGTAAACTTAATAGCTCCACCGTTGGTAGATTCGTTTTTCAATAATATTTTTTTTCCATTCAAAGTAGAAACGAAAATATCTGTGCGGCCATCATTATCATAATCACCGGAAGTAACGCCTTTTACAAACTCAGTTATTGCACAGCCAGCCCTGGCGGCAATTTCTGTAAAAGTTCCATTCTTATTATTGATATACAATTCACATGGATGTACCTCTTCACCAGGGGTAGTTTCATTTCCTATAAACACATCGAGCCAGCCGTCATTATTAAAATCTGCCCAGGTAGCAGTTTGCGTGGGGTGAAATGACAGCAGCCCGCTTTCTTTCGTTACGTCTGTAAAGGTGCCATCGCCATTGTTTCTTAATAAGGAATTGGGAATTTTTCCAAACTTTCCCTTCCAGCCGCCCCTCAAAACGAAAATATCTTTAAGCCCATCATTGTTATAATCCGTTTGCATCATGTTCAAACCGCCCGTTAAATATCCCAGCCCGGAGGAGTCAGATTCGTCTGTAAAAGTTCCATTGCCATTGTTCCGGTAATAGTGCATAGG
>JBDUAY010000353.1:0-6279 GCA_040004415.1 Bacteroidota bacterium
GATGTAATCATGAACACCCCTCCCTGCGCCAAAGATAATATCCTGCAGTTCCGCACCGGTGGCATTTTCTTCCTTGACGAGGGCATTACTAAATGCGATGCTGGTGATAGTCAGTCAGACCAGGGTGTTTGGAATTATGATACTACCATTCAACAGTTAACTTATTCATCTCCAAAGCTGGGCAGTTTTATTATTAATGTAAATGCTTCCAGCCCCAGCTCTATCTCGGGCACACGCACGGTGGTTATGAACGGACAAACCTATACTTTCTTAGGAACACTCACCCGCCAGTAAATTTCTTTGTTACGCAGGTGATTTTTAAAAATAAGATACATTATGCTGCCGTCTATCCCTCCTGTATACGTGCAGCCTGATTATCAAAACAACACTTATTATGAAACAAGCTATCCCCGTCTGGATAACCATACTTACATCGGTGATCACTTTGTCCGGCCTGGCGTTCTCGATCACGCTGTATTTTTCGCCGCAGATTTTTTTCCCCGCCACTGATTTTCTATTAAAAGATGTGCGGCATTTTACTGATATGTGGGCCATGAGGCAGTTTGCTTTTGCATTGCTTCTTGTGTATGCACTGGTCACGCAGCAGGCGCAAACGCTGAAACCGGCGATTGCTTTAATGATATGTTTAAATATACTGACCATTGCCGATGGCGCAGTAGCGGGAGACAAAAAGGTAGTAATTGAATCAATTGTTTATACCGTATTGGCTTCCGTAATGTTTGCCGGACTTAATAAACCTGCGGGCAAAAGATTCCCGGTAATGAATGCCTGAGGTATTTCCCGATTAATTGGTTATAACAATCATATCAAATATCAATTATAATTGTGTCCCCTTTTCGATATACTGGTGGTTGGAAGTAATTTCGAATCACCAGTATATGATATTATATTTTACATCAAACGTGCATGGCGGTGTTTATTGAGTATTGACGGGGTAAAGTTAATGACATGACCTCCATTGTTCACACGATAATGCCCTTTAGCCCGTGTTAATATTTAAATCCCCAAGAGTGATTTTTTATATTATAATTTATTTTATTTTTGAGGAGAAATAGGGGATGAACCTTCGGGTATTTTTACGAAACAGTTAAAAACTACAGTTCCGCATTTACGAACTGATTTTCAATAACATTTTATCCTCAGAACACCGGTAAATAGTGTAAGCAGGAAAATGTTCCTAATTAAAAATTGCATTGAAGGGGTTACGCAGCGTGTGTTTAGTCTTAGTTATGTGAGCAGCTAAAGTAATCAGAAATCTGGAAATTCAATAGCTACTTCCGAAAAATCATTGTGCAATAAAACAGTCGCTACACCCGCATTATTGTTTCGAAGTTCCGCGTAAATACCAGGGTGGTAAAATTTTAATGCTGACCGTTTTTGATGACCGGAAAAGTATCTTTGCAGCAGTTCGTGCAGGTGCGGATGGTTACCTGTTGAAAAAAACACCTCCCGCCAAATTACTGGAACACCTGAAAGATTTATATGAAGGTGGATCGCCAATGACAGCCTCCGTTGCCCGGCAGATAATTGAAATGTTTAACCAGCTGCATGAAACCGGAGATGCTAAAAAAGGAGAAGAATATAAACTGACGCAACGGGAAAAAGAGGTGCTGCAGTTAATGGTTAAAGGATATACCTATAAAACAGCGGCGGTCGAATTGTACATCAGTGTTGAAACCATCCGCAGTCATATAAGAAATATTTACGAGAAACTCCATGTCAACAGTAAAAGCGAAGCGGTGGCAAAAGTGTTTAAGAATAAACTGCTATAGCGTCTCCATATAAAGCATGGTTTAAGCAAATGAAAAACGCACATAAATCTTCTCTTTAAATGTACTGCTGTTCTATGACTACCTGGAACAGGCGGAGTACAATAGCCTGCAAAATAAATATACCCGGCCTTACAATTTTGGTTAATTGGTGCGGTTATATCCATCAGTAACCGGAATATTGATGGATTCTATTTGGGAGATTTGAGTAACCTCGCAGATATGAAACGGACTTACCTTTCCTGGAACATTCAACAAATGGAAAAATCCCTGTTATATCAAAAAAATTGCTTCCAGTCAGCGGTAAGTAAACAGACGAGCTATTATTTTTTATGCTTTTAAAGGAATATCAGTGCGGGAATACGGTAACTTTAACATTCATCTAAAACAAGAACGATGGGTACCAGGAGAAATTTTTTACGGACATCCGGCACACTTGCTTTAACAGGTTTATTGTTACCACATTTGGGTCGGGCCGGTTCGATCTTTGGCGGAAACGCGCCAACACCAATAGGTCTTCAATTGTATACACTGGGCGATTTAATGATTACAGATGCAAAAGGCACCTTACAAAAACTGGCAGCCATCGGCTATAAAGAAGTAGAAAGTGCCGGCTCAAAAAAAGGTAATTTCTATGGCTACACACCAAAGGAATTTGCTGCATTGGTAAAGGAAGCGGGTTTGCATTGGCGTTCCGCTCATGTTGGGGGTGCGCCTTACAAAATGGACCAGCCGTTTAAAACTGCAAAGAATGCAACTGATTCTGCCCGGATACAAACAATGATAGAGAAGATGAAGAACGCTCCCAAGCCGCTGAACCTGACCGACAATTATCAGCAACTGGCAGATAACGCAGCGGAAGGTGGATTAAGTTACCTGGTTTGCTCAAGCATACCAGTAAGTACGATGGATGAAATTAAAAAGGCAGTAGACGTTTTCAATATAACCGGGGAGGCCTGCAAGAAGAACGGTATTCAGTTCGCCTATCACAATCATGTCACTGAATTTGATGAGATAGAAGGTCACCGGCCGTTCGATTATATATTAGACAATACAGATAAAGAGACCGTGAAAATGGAATTGGATCTTGCATGGGCAACAAAGGCTAAGCAGGATCCGGTTGAATTGTTTAAACTGCACCCCGGTCGTTATCCGCTATGGCACGTCAAAGATCTCGACAAAAGCACTATGCGCCCTGCTGAAGTGGGCACCGGCCTTGTAGACTTTAAGCATGCATTCGACAATGCAAAATTATCTGGAATGAAATATTTTTTTGTAGAACAGGATGGCGCACCCCAGCCATTGCAAAATGTTACCAACAGTTATAATTATTTAAAAAAAATGAAGGTTTGATTGAATGATATATTTTGAAGTGAATAGCATTGCAAATCCGGCTTGGCTAACCAAATTATATTAATGCGGATATTTCAGGTTGATCATTAAAACATTGCTTGAACAATACAGGAAAAACATTGCCAGTACATTTTCAAATTTGTTTTTGATCGCCATTTATATATGCTGATTACTTGCCCGGAGAAGGAAGCTACAATAATAAAAACAGATCCCAAATACCCTGTTAATGGTATGCGCCTCTGAATAAAAACACAAGAAAATAATCTGATTGTTGCGTACATACAGCCCTCCCTAATACAGATAAAATGCACTTCTGGAACATAGGCTTTAAACAGGCATCCAAACTGTGGAAGCCCGGAAAAAAATTGTACTCAAATCATATAAAATTAAAGTAGCTTTAACAGGAAGCTCTCTCCAGGGCTTATTTCATGCGGTACTTGCCCCATGAATATTTTCCTATTCCTTAAGAAAACTTATGCGAAACAGTGAAAACCAATATAGTTCAATTGACTTTATTCCAAAATAAGGCTGTATTTTATACTGCGTCAATGCACTGACGGATTATTAAGTCATTAGAACTACCATGAACAAAGAGAGAGCCTCTATCCATATCTTATTAAATCAGCTAATACCGGGTAAACATCCTCAAAATCCGTTCCCCATTTTAAGTTATTGTGCCGCACCTACCATGACTGGTCTGCAACCTGCAATTTTTTACGTCAGGCTACGAATTCTATAAAAACGTCTTATAATTTTTAACCAAAAAAATAAAGCAATAAATTATGAATACTGGCTACCTCGTTCAGGGCTTACGAAATAATACACTTGTGGCAGGAAAAACAACAGCCCTGCGGATTTTGATATCTCCTGCTTCGGCAATATCTGTGATAAATTTAATTCTTACGCGTCCCAATGGTTCTGTTTTGCGGATGGGTTGGTCGGGTGGCCAATTAGTAAGAGTAGATACTGGCCTGGCCACTGAATCAATCGTGGTATTAATTCCAGGTAAGAATATGCCTGATGTTGGAAGTTATTATTTGCGGGCGCAGCTTATTAATGCAAATGGTATTGTTGCCGGAACATGTACGATTGATAATGCAGTATTACTACCTACCAAAGACTTAAGAATTATGGTAAGCAGGGTTTGGTCAAACACAGGACCTGCCGCCAAACCGGGAGAAGTAGAAGATGCCGTGGAATCATTGAAAAGGCTTGCGGCGCTCTATCCTGTCAGAGATGGCATCAGTACGCTGAATGGTGATATGACTTGCGGGTTGCGATACAATTTTGATAACAACCCGCAAGGACCTCCGCACCAGGATGCCAACCTGAATCCCTCCTGGGATATATTTCAGCATCCGGGCCAGGGTCAGGATACGCTTGACAATGCATTGGCTTATCGTTTCCCGGATGCAGGCGAAGGATCAGGCGCCATCACTCATCCACCGTATAATAATTGGCTTAATTTTTCTGTGATCGTTTGGCAAAACCTGGCTCAACCATTCAGCCATGAATCGGGGCATCATTACGGAATGGAGGCGCCGCAAAGCCCCCATTTTGATCCCACCGGACAGGCCTCCCACTCTAAAGACCTTAACATTGATCCGGCAGAGGCAGCAAACGGTTTTGACATCCAGTTCAACAAACCTTTCGCGAACCCTTTATTTGATGTGATGTTCCCTACAGGCCCTGCCCCCGGTCGCCCTGCCGGCGATTTAGCGCTTAATTCCTGGGATTGGGAATTTATGCGGAACCGCTTGCTAAAAAATAATTCGACAGGTCCGCAGGCGCCAGCTATCAACTGGCAATTCCTGGCAGGGCATAACCTCCGCCCAAACCCGGCCGTTTTGCGCAACAAAGATGGCCGCTTAGAAGTTTTCGCGCTTGGGGGTGACAATGCACTTTATCATATTTGGGAAAATTCACCGGGTGGTGCATGGCATGCCTGGGGTACATTGGAAGGCCATGATCTGCATGGCCCGATAGCAACTGCATTAAATGCGGACGGTCGCGCCGAGGTATTTGTGTTGGGAGGCGATGGCAAAATCTGGTCGCGCAGCCAAAACGCAGCCAGCGGTTGGGATCCGTGGTTTACGATTGGTGGTACAAACATAAAAAATTTTGCCGTTGCGGCGAATGCTGATGGCAGGTTAGAAATTGTAGCGATAGGGGGTGACGGAGCCATGTACGACGCATGGCAAAATGCGCCCAATGGTGGCTGGAGCGGCTTTGTTTCTATTGGCGGCCATGGATTAAAACCTGCTGTTTCATTTACTTCCAATGGAGACGGACGACTGGAAGCATTTGCAATCGGCGGCGATGGTAACGTATATCATATCTGGCAAAACGGACCGAACGGCCACGGCGGCTGGAGTGCATGGTCGGGCCTGATTGATCCCAGAATTGTAAACATTACTGATTTGCGGGCTGTACTGTCAGGAGACGGGCGCGTATTTGTATTTTTGATGCTGGCCAATAAAACAATGAGTTATTTTATGCAAGTCATACCCAATGGCGGCTGGGGTCCTTCGACCGATTTCTTTGGCCATGACTTGCAGTGGCCGTGTGCGATAGGAAAAGGTACTGACGGCCGGTTGGAGGTGAGCGCTATAGGTGCTGACACAAAGTTATACACCCGCTTCCAGGTTGATGCATCGCGTTCTGGCTTATGGTCTAACTGGACAGGTTTGGGTGGTCATCAGATTCAACCAGGTCCCGGATTAGCATGTGATCAACAAGGGCAAATTGAAATTTTTATTATTGGCGGCGATGGTGCGCTCTATCGTGGATTAAGGTGACAATTGAATGCTGGTGCCACCGTAAATCTGTTAGCTTTAAGTTTTGACTAACGGTTAGATATAGATGTTTTTAGTGTTACATTTTCAACTATTAATTGTCTCCTGCGAACAAGGATTTTTTTATCTAATAGATTTTGCTCTCGCATAATATTTTAATGAGCCTGGTTCAGCCAGCATTGGGAAATGTATGTTTGATATTCAATTTGCCAGGCCACCCAAATAGAACAAGTTTAGCCTTTCTCACGTAAAACTCCAGAACGCTACACATCGTACCAATAAAAAGAATAATAACACGAAAGACATACTTACTTAATCATGCCAATAGAGATTTTCCTAAT
>JBDUAY010000354.1:0-6194 GCA_040004415.1 Bacteroidota bacterium
AGCAGCGTATATCTTATTTCGCAATTATAATTAAAAGGGTAGCCATCGTCTTCTTCTCTATAATTATATTTAAATGCAACACTGGCTTTTTGCTCGTCAAAAAAACTATCTGATTTTTTGAAAACCTTATTATAGAGTAACCCATGGATAGCGGTTCCATCCATAAATTTATTCTCCATTTCAAATTCCGCTCCGTCGTACAGATACTTACCGGCGGGTATGCGGCACGCAAAAGGAGAAAGCTTGCTGCTTTTAAAACTGGTTGCCAATTCCTTTTTTATTTCCTCTGCACTTTTATAATTGTCAATGATATTTTGCACTCCTGCCCTTGTTTCAATAATAAACGCATGCAGCAATGCGCCATATTCAGGCAAAATAATTACTTGGGTTCTGCTGGCAGGATCTGTAAGTATCACTTGTGCAAGTCCGTTTTCCGTAGCGGCAGAAATAGAAAATTCCATTTATATTTTGTTAGATTTTATTTTTTGAATGACTGGCAGGCGAACTAAAGATTGCCTGCTTTTTCCGGTTCTATCCAGGCTTCATTTTCTTTTAGCAACCGAATCAATTCATCCACCGCGATATCATTATCTACATTTCGCTTTACTACTTCTTTGCCTTTATATAAAGTAATTTTTCCGGGGCCACTGCCCACATAACCAAAATCTGCATCCGCCATTTCTCCGGGACCATTTACAATACACCCCATGATAGCAATTTTAAGACCTTTTAAGTGGTTGGTAACCGCACGAATTTTTGCAGTGGTTTCCTGCAAATCAAATAGTGTTCTTCCGCAACTCGGACAACTGATGTATTCAGTTTTAGAAATGCGCGTACGGGTAGCCTGTAAAATAGAGAAAGCGGTATTGTTGATGAACTGGTAATTGTTTTTAGTTTCCAGGTAAGTGCGGCCGCTTACTTTTGCGTTGGCCAATTTAGACGGATCGTTCATCAGCCAGATGCCATCGCCCATTCCATCTAAAAAAAGTGCGCCGGCTTCTGCTGAAAAATGGATCAGCTGATCGTCAATATTATCATCATGGCTTTCTACCGCCAGTATTACCGGGCATTTAATATTCTGGTTCATCAGTTCCATGATGTACCGACGTACAGAAGGCATCGTATGTGCGTGAGAAGACCACAAGCACAACACCACGGTATCATCATTTCTTATTTTTTGCAATACCTCACCCGCATCATTGCTATTGGCGTCTACCGATACAAAATTCAGGACGCCCGAACGCTCACTATGTTCCAGGTAAGCAGCATCGGGGTATAGTGGAAAGCATGTTGTTTTATCGGTTTCCTTTAACCATGTTTCATAATCGCAAATTACTTTTAGCGTACCCGGCAATGCAAAATTAATTTTTTTATTTGCCGTGTAAATATAATCTGCAGCGCCATCACTGATGTTCCATTTATCTGTTGCTTCATTGTATGTATAACCAATGGCCCGAAGATCAGAAGGAATAATATTAGCAGCCTTCATAAAATCTGCTACCACTGCAGGCACATGCTTTTTGCCGATATTACTTATCTCAAAGCTCTGTCTTCTTGCATATGCGAATGGTGAGTAGGGGATTTTTTCAATGGATGGAATAATGGCTTGCCCGGCAGTTTTCCGTTCTCTTTCATCATATCTTTTTACCAGGTCCTTGCACACTGGTATTTCAAATTCAGGATCTTCGGTTAGGGATACCCGTATGGTGTCGCCGATTCCATCTTCCAGCAATGTTCCAATACCAATAGCCGATTTAATCCTTCCGTCTTCGCCATCTCCTGCTTCTGTAACACCCAGGTGCAATGGATAACATTCTGCAAATTCCTTATCCATCGTTTGCACCAGCAATCTGTAAGCCTGCACCATTACCTGCGGGTTGCTGCTTTTCATACTCAGGATAATATTATGATAGGCTTCGTTTCGCGCAATCCGTAAAAATTCCATGGCGCTTTCCACCATGCCATTTGCAGTGTCCCCGTAACGGCTCATGATCCGATCGCTCAAAGAACCGTGGTTGGTGCCGATGCGCATCGCAGTGCCATATTCTTTACAAATTTTTACCAATGGCGTAAACCGTTCACGGATGCGATCTATTTCTTCTCCATATTCAGCATCGGTATAATCTATTTGCTCAAACTTTTTCTTATCAACATAATTGCCCGGGTTTACCCTTACTTTTTCAACTATCCTGGCGGCTATTTCTGCTGCATTGGGTGTAAAGTGAATGTCTGCCACCAATGGCGTTGAATATCCACGTTTACGCAGCTCATTTTTTATATTGAGTAGATTTTCTGCTTCATTTTTACTGGGGGCTGTAATACGCACCATTTCTGATCCTGCTTCAATACAGCGTACCGACTGCTCTACCGTGGCCATCGTATCCATGGTATTGGTAGTAGTCATGGTTTGAATGCGGATAGGATTGAAATTACCGATCAACAAATCCCCGACTTTTACTTCCAGGGTTTTGAGGCGCTTGTATTGCGTAAGGGAGGGACAATATGACTGCATGATAAGCTGAAATTTAAATAAAGGCCGCTGTTAACAGCCATCAGCAAAAATAACAAACCTTGGCGGCAGATGTTTAATAAATCTGTATGAAGCTTTTCTCAAACGGGCTAAGTTGTTTATATTCATTTTATTTCTTTAACACGTGCGATTACTATTTTTTCAGGATATTGTAACCAGGTTGATAAACCTGGCAAAGCCGGACGGGCATTAATATTAATTGCTGCTAACCGAAGAAAAACAGAAAGTCATGATTGCAAAAAAAATAAGCGCCGTTTTCTTTAACCTATTTGTTTGCCTGTTCGGTATAACGCAAGTACATGCGCAACCGTATACGCCGGAGGTAAGTACATTTATTAAGGTCCCGGCAGGTATGATTATTTTAACAGATGTAAAAATTATTGACGGTACGGGCACCGCTGCAAAAGAACACCAGTCGTTGCTGATACAAAATGACCATATTATTGCAGTGGGTAACGCCAAAGACATAACCATACCTGCTAATGCTCTCGTTATTCATTGCGCTGGTAAAACAATTATACCAGGTTTGATAATGCTGCACGAACATTTGTATTATACCAGCCCGCTGGAAGAATTTTTCAATATTTCAGAAATGCCTTTTTCATTTCCGCGTTTGTACCTGGCGGCGGGCGTTACCACTATGCGTACAGGAGGAAGTATTGAGCCGCAAACCGATCTCAATATTAAGCGCATGATTGGAGAAGGAAAGATGACAGGGCCGGATATGGACGTAACCGCTCCGTATATTGAAAGACAAGGTTTTGATATTCCGGCACTCAATATCATTAAAGACACGGCGGAAGCCGCTGCATCTGTTGCATTCTGGTCGGCCAAAGGATGTACTTCTTTTAAAATGTATATGCATGCAACAAAAGAAGATCTGGCGGTAGTGCTGAGGGAAGCCCATCAACGCGGATTAAAAGTAACCGGGCATATTGGAACCATTACTTACCGGGAAGCCGCAGAAGCCGGCATTGATAATCTTGAACATGGCTTTATGGCAAGTACTGATTTTATTGCGGGTAAAAAAGAAAATGAACTTCCGGCAGGCAGTAGAAAATCATTGTTAGACCTGGCTGTAAACAGCGTGCAGATGAAAGACCTTATCCGGCTACTCGTAAATAAAAAAGTGGCCATTACTTCTACCTTGCCCGTATTTGAACCATATACAGATCGCGAAATTGTTCATGGTGGCGGGCTGGATGCACTGCTTCCCGAAATAAAAGAAAAGATGACGATTCAATGGGAGGAAATGCAACACAAAGATTCTGCATCAATCAATTTGTTTAAAAAAGAACTGGCCTGGGAAAAACAATTTTATGATGCAGGCGGATTGCTGGTGGCAGGAACTGACCCCACCGGTGCCGGAAGAACAATTGCCGGTTACAGCAATTACCGTGAGATTGAATTATTGGTGGAAGCAGGTTTTACTGTACCCCAGGCAGTTAAGATTTGCACACGCAATGGCGCCGTTTACCTGGAAAGAATAAATGAGATTGGAACAATTGAAAAAGGCAAAAAGGCAGATTTCATATTAATCAACGGCGATATTGAAAAAGACATTAAAAATATACGCAACACAGAAATTGTTTTTAAAAATGGCGTTGGATTTGATTCGAAAAAAATGTTTGATTCTGTAAAAGGTAAAGTGGGGTTATATTAGCAGTCATGGATCCCGGCAATAGTTTGTTGCAGACATCCTGTAAATCTCCTGCAAGCACTAAATTTATTTCATGAAAATACTATTCCTTTTTTTCTTATTTCCGGCACAATTATTTGCACAATCATTTACCCCTGCAGAGATTAACCATTGGGAAAAACAATCCAAACAGGTTACGATCATCCGCGACAACTGGGGCATTCCGCATATCTATGGTAAAACAGATGCGGACGCCGTTTTTGGATTGTTGTATGCGCAGTGTGAAGATGATTTTAAAAGAGTAGAGATGAATTACATTGAAAAGCTTGGCAGGATGGCAGAAGTAAAAGGCGAAGCAGAACTGTACAATGATTTGCCGATACGGATGGTAATAGATTCGGCTGATGCCATTGCCGATTATAAAAAAAGCCCGGCCTGGTTGCAAAAATTAATGACTGCTTTTGCGGATGGCGTTAACTACTATTTATATAAAAATCCGGCTGTAAAACCAGCACTGCTGCAACGTTTTCAGCCCTGGTATCCGCTGCTGTGGACGGATGGAAGTATCGGCGCCATCAGCACTGCAGGCATTACTGAAAATGAATTGAAAGATTTTTATACCGGTAGCAGCACCGTGGCTTCCTTAAAAAAAGCGGAAGAAGATCCAACCGGTTCTAATGGCTTTGCTTTTTCTCCGTCCATAACGGCATCGCACAACGCTATTTTATATATTAATCCGCACGTTACTTTCTATTTCAGGCCAGAAGTGCAGATGGAAAGCGAAGAAGGATTAAATGCTTATGGCGCTGTAACCTGGGGCCAATTTTTTGTGTACCAGGGTTTCAATGAACACTGTGGATGGATGCATACTTCAAATGTGGTTGACATAGCAGACTTGTATGCAGAAAAGATAACCAGGAAAAAGGATGCTTTATTATATGAATATGATCATGTGCAAAAACCGGTTGTACAAAAGAAAATATTATTGAAGTATCAATCTGGTGGTGCTGTTCAATCAAAAACCATTAATGCTTTATTTACACAGCACGGTCCTATTATGGCAAAGCGGAATGGCCAGTGGCTAAGTGTAAAAGCAACCAACCGATCTATAAACGGTTTGATACAAAGCTGGCAGCGAACAAAGGCAAAAAATTTTACAGAATATAAAAAAGTAATGGATCTGCTGGCCAATACTTCCAATAATACAGTTTACGCAGATGCAGAAGGAAATATTGCTTACTGGCATGGCAATTTTATCCCGGTAAGAGATAAAAAATATGATTGGGCGAGGCCTGTTGATGGAAGCACATCCGCTACAGAATGGAAAGGCCTGCATACGGTAGCTGAAAGTGTACATATCTATAATCCTGCGAATGGCTGGTTGCAAAATTGCAATTCTACGCCGTTTACTGTAGCAGGCAGTAATAGTCCGAAAAGAGAAAATTATCCGGCGTACATGGCACCCGACGGAGAGAATTTCAGGGGTATCAATGCGGTGCGGATATTGAGCAAACAAAAAGATTACACCATTGACAAAGTAATTGCAGCTGGTTACGATACTTATCTTGCTGCATTTGAAAAATTGATTCCGTTATTGGTGGACGTATTTAATAAAAATATTTCCACAACGGATTCATTGTATCCTCCATTAATTGGACCTGTTACTACTTTAAAAAACTGGGATTTGAGGTGTGGAGAAAATTCTGTTGCAACAACGCTGGCAGTTGAATGGGGACAAAAATTATTACCGGCAATTAATAAAACTTCGGGTGATGATGAATATGCTATTATTGACCCGGTTAAAAGAACAGACCAATTTATAACGGTTGCAAAACCAGCGGATTTAATACTACCGCTGGCGGAAGTTGTAAAAGAATTGACTAATAAATTTGGCACCTGGCAAACAACATGGGGAACGATTAACCGCTACCAGCGCGTATCTGCAGATATCGATCAAAAGTATGATGATGCATTGCCCAGCATACCGGTTGGTTTTGCTTCTTCTATTTGGGGCATGCTGCCTTC
>JBDUAY010000043.1:0-20826 GCA_040004415.1 Bacteroidota bacterium
CAGTAATCATCTGGGGCGTTGTTATTTTTTTCTGTTCACTAATCAAAGAAGATTTATGAGTGATACCATTTATGTGACTAAGGAAACGCTGGAACAGTTAAAAGCAGAGTTGCAGCGCATGAAAACGGTTGACCGCCCGGCTGCTTCAAAAGCCATCGCAGAAGCCAGGGAAAAGGGCGACTTAAAAGAAAACGCAGAATACGACGCAGCCAAAGAAGCACAGGGGCTTTTAGAAGCACGGCTTAAAAAAATGGAAAGTGATTTAGCCAACGTACGCATCGTTGAGCCAAAGGATATTGATACCAGCACCGTCAGCATTCTTACCAAAGTTGGATTAACTAACCTGTTAACAAAGAAGCAGGTTACCTACCAGATCGTTTCTGAAAAAGAAGCAGACTTAAAGCTGGGTAAAATCTCAGTTACGTCTCCTATCGGCAAATCTTTACTGGGTAAAGCCATTGGAGAAGTAGTAGATGTACATGTTCCGGCCGGCACGCTTAAATTTAAAGTGGAAAGTATTTCAACTTAAATAAACACCCGGAAAAAGATTAAAAAGCTCTGCATGTTGCGGAGTTTTTTTATGCTTGTACTTTTTTTCACGCGCGCCCGCCGGCGTTTTCATCAACAGGTTAAAGTGCGATCTCAAAATATTGGACTGTACGTTCCGTTGTTGTGCTCAAAAAAACACAACAACGGCGGGCTTCCAGGCAAAACATCGGGATGTTTATTGCTGTTTCATCAAGCCCGCATATCATTTGTCATGTATCTTTATTTCTTAAATTTTCATTTTTATGACTGCCGTTGTTGGTGTTTTCATTACAACTGTTCGGAAGATTTCTTTTTGCTCTGCAGGAGCAATTTATAGGTAGGATTAAAATGATTTTCGTTTCGTAGGAACATCTTCCCAACAGTTGTGGTGTTTTCACCAGTAACATTAAATTCATTTGTATGACTATCTTTTCAAAAATTATTGCTGGTCAAATTCCTTCTTTTAAAATTGCAGAAGATGATATGTTTTTTGCCTTTCTTGACATCGCACCATTACGTGAAGGCCACACGCTTGTAATACCTAAAACAGAAACAGATAAATTTTTTGATCTGCCGGATGACTATCTCGCCCGCATTTTATTATTTTCAAAACCCATTGCAAAAGCAATAGAAAAAGCATTCAATTGTAACCGTTGCGGCCTTGCTGTAATCGGCCTGGAAGTGCCGCATGCACATTTGCACCTGGTACCTATTGATTCTATAAACGATCTTGATTTTAAGAAAGAAAAATTAAAACCAACGCAGGACGAATTGAAAGCAACGCAGCGCAAAATACTATCTTTCTTATAACACAGTGTAAATGCCTGATGTGATTATGTCTGATGCCTGATTTCTGTCAGGGCTAATGTGTTTACTATTTGAATATGTCTTTTTCCCCCTGAACCTATGCATGCTTAGGGCTAATTATCATTTCGAATTCTCTGCCCAAAGACATCAGACATTAAAAATTATCTTATATAATGCATCTTGGCAAACTTTATAAAAGCCTTGCTGATACCATCATTTTCGGCGCCTTGGCGCTGTATAAAATAAAAATCGCGGATGATGTGCAGCTGATCAATTTTTACTGCGACCAGTTCCCCATCACGTAATTCTTTCAGCAATGCACGTCTTGGTAAAAAGCCGAGACAATTGTCTTCCTTCAAAAAATTTTTCAGTGCTTCCGTACCGGCGAGACGTATGCCCACGTGCAGTTCAGATAATTTAACCGTATGTTTTTGCAGGCTGCTTTTTAATGCGGCTAAGGTTCCTGATCCCTGTTCGCGCAGTGCAACCGGTAAATGCCGCAGATCCTGTATGGTGATACTTTGTTTTTTTGCAATCGGGCTTTTGGCAGAACATACCGCAATCACCTCATCCGTCATAAATGGCTGATAGCTGATAGCATTGATCTTTCTATTTCCTTCAACAATACCCACATCTATGTCATTGTTCAGTAATGCCTGCACAATGGTATCCGTATTCCGGTTCAGCAAACTTATTTTTACATCCGGGTAGGTTTGATGAAATTCTGACAGAACTTTAGGAATAATATAAAGTGCCACCGTAGTACTTGCGCCCAACTTTAACTGCCCTTTTGCCTTTAATCGATTCTGCACGGTGCTTATTGCAAATTCAAGTTGTTTTTGGATATTCTTAGCCTGCAGCAAATGCTCAAACAAAATTCTTCCGGTGGCAGTTAAAGCAATACTGTTGCCTTTTCGTTCAAACAACGTGGTTTTATAACTTTCTTCCAGCGCTTTAATATGCTTACTAATTGCAGGCTGACTGATAAAAAGTGCTTCACTTGCCTTGGAAAAGCTGAGCTGATTGGCTACTTCGATAAATACATCATGGCGAACGGATAGCATACGTCAAAGCTACGCGGAATTAGGAATGGGGAATTCAATATCGTTTAGTTAAGCAATACATGTTCCCGGTAGTTCGTACAAACTGTTCCGGAGGAACGCCCTGTTTATAGTTCAGTAATCTCTTTTGACATCAGCTCCAGCGGAGCTTCCTGTGCAGTACAGGAGGCTCCGCTGGAGCCGGTTCTAATATAAATTTGCACGCTATAAACAGGAAGTTCCGCTGGAACTAAACGCATCGTTATAAAATTTGAGAAAAAATAAAATCTTTAACTAAACGACATTGAATGGGGAATTTGGAATTGGTTAAAACCGATGGAAAATCTGCTCTTTTTGCTAAATTCCTAATTTCAAATTCCCCATGCCATTTCTCTCAGCCATTACCGCCCGAACAATTATCTTTGCGGCCACGTTTAGGTTTTTGTCAAACCGGCAAAAAAAATTTATTAAATCTATTTTGATTCATGGATGTACATTTTAATCCCGATAAACAACATACACTAGGTTCTGCGGTTAGTATTTCAGGCACCGGTCTCCATACAGGTATTAATGTTGACATGACGCTAAAGCCGGCCAATCCCGGCTTTGGATACCAGTTTCAGCGTATTGATATGCCTGGCCAGCCTATCATTAAAGCAGATTGTGATTTGGTAACCGATGTTTCACGCGGCACCACGATTGAAGATAATGGTGCTAAAGTGAGTACGGTAGAACATGTGCTGGCGGCTTTGGTTGGCATGGGTGTGGATAATTGCCTGATTGAAATAAATGGCCCGGAAACGCCCATCATCGACGGTAGTTCTGCCCCTTTCGTAGAAATAATTGAAGATGCCGGTGTAGTAGAGCAGGATGCAGCAAAAGCATGGTATACAATCGATACAAATATTACTCATTACGACGAGGTGAAAAGAGTAGAAATGGTGGCCATGCCTGCCATGGAGTATAAAATTACCACGCTGATAGATTTTAATAGCCCGGTACTGGGCACGCAACATGCCGGTTTAAAAAGCATGGCGGATTTTAAAACAGAAATTGCGCCCTGCCGAACCTTTTGTTTTTTGCATGAACTGGAATTGTTGCTGGAACATAACCTGATTAAGGGCGGCAATATCAACAATGCTATTGTGGTGGTTGACAAGCCAGTTACCTCAGAGGAAATGGACAGGCTGGCAAAAGTATTTGGCAGGGAAAAAATTGAAGTAAAAAGTGAAGGCTATCTGAATAACCTTGAGTTGCGCTACCCAAATGAGCCTGCCCGGCATAAGTTACTGGATGTAATTGGCGATTTGGCATTGGTTGGGTTCCCCATCAAGGGTCATATTATAGCACACCGGCCCGGTCATTCCACGAATGTAGATTTCGCAAAAAAAATAAAACAATACATCAAAAAGAATAAACATACTAAGGATATACCTGTATACAATCCCAACCAACCACCTTTATACAATTCTCAGCAGATAGAAAAGAAGTTGCCCCATCGCTATCCTTTTTTAATGGTTGATAAAATTATCGAGCTAACGGATAAATATATCGTCGGCATTAAAAATGTAACCATGAATGAGCATCATTTTGTGGGCCATTTCCCCGGTAACCCGGTAATGCCAGGCGTGTTGCAGGTAGAAGCATTGGCACAAACAGGCGGTATTCTTTGTATTAACAGTATGCCCGCAGGTGATTACGATACATATTTTTTAAAGATTGATAATTGTAAGTTTAAGCAGAAAGTAGTACCGGGTGATACCATGATTTTGAAGATGGAGCTAATATCGCCCATAAGACGTGGTATCTGCGAAATGCATGGTACCGTTTACATTGGCAATAAAATTGCAACAGAAGCAGATCTGGTAGCCCAATTGGTAAAAAGAGGCTGATCAGGCAGGGTATTCAAGCTTAACAATTATTAAACAAAAACGAGCTATACCTTGAGCAACACCAGACCGTACTTTACGTTACTAACACGCGTTAATTAATGTTTTAGCTGCTTTCGTGCTTTTTAATACTTTTGCATACAGGCGGGCTTATTTTTTTCATATTCAATCGATTAATTGAAACCCAACCATCAAACAGATCGTGCTAAATTAAGTCCCGTTACTGGGAGCAATGAACCCATTGCCGCCAATAAACCAATTCTCAAGAATTTAAATACAATGATTCACCCCCATACCTACGTTCACCCCAACGCAAAATTGGCTACAAACGTAAAAATTGATCCCTTTACAGTTATTCATCAGAATGTAGAGGTTGGCGAGGGTACCTGGATTGGTAGTAACGTAACCATCATGGAGGGCGCTAAAATTGGTAAAAATTGCCGCATCTTCCCGGGTGCAGTAATAGCTGCTGACCCGCAGGATCTGAAATTTGAAGGCGAAAGCACGAAAGTAGAAATAGGCGACAATACTACCATCCGCGAATTTGTAACCATACACAGGGCTACTAAAGATCGTTGGGTTACGAAAGTGGGCAGCAATTGTTTGATAATGGCGTATAGTCACATTGCTCATGACTGTATCATTGGAAGTAATTGTATCATGAGCAATAATACGCAGGTAGCGGGCCATGTTATTATGGGTGATTGGGCCATTCTCGGTGGCATGTGCGCTGTGCACCAGTTTGTACAAATCGGCCAGCATTCTTTTGTCAGTGGCGGATCACTCGTAGGTAAAGATGTGCCGCCTTATATAAAAGCAGGCCGTGTTCCGTTAAGCTATGCTGGTGTAAATTCTGTAGGATTAAAACGCCGCGGTTTTACGGTAGATAAAATCAATCACATTCTTGAGATATACCGCATCATCTACAATAAAGGCATGAACACCAGCCAGGCACTTGAATACCTGGAAGAAGAATTTGCTGCTTCTGATGAACGGGATGAAATAGTAACTTTTGTGCGTGAAAGCAACCGCGGTATTATTAAGCGTTACACAAAAGGAAGCACCGATGACGATATCGCTATCTGATGCCGGCAAACGTTTCAACCGCGACTGGATCTTCCGTCATTTCAATTACAACTTTACATCTGGAAATAGTTATGCTATTGTTGGACCCAATGGATCCGGCAAATCTACATTGCTGCAGGTTGTTAGCGGAGCAGTTGGCTTGAATGAAGGGAGCATGATCGTGGGTCGTACGGCGTCAAACGTCATTAGCGCTACGGAATCAACAGAAAATATTTATCAGTCTGTTTCTATTGCCGCACCCTATCTTGAAGTGATAGAAGAAATGACGGCGACAGAATTCCTGCAGTTCCATCAAACATTTAAAACGTTATTGCCAGCATTAACCATCAAAGAAATGATTGATGTGGTTGGCCTGGCAAATGCATCAGATAAACAAATACGTTATTATTCTTCTGGCATGAAGCAAAGGGTAAAACTTGCCCAGGCTATTTTTTCTGATGTGCCGGTTATATTGCTGGATGAGCCCTGCACCAATTTGGACGGCAGCGGAATTGCGTTGTACCAGCAATTGATTGCAACCTACTGCAAAGATCGTCTTGTAATTGTAAGCAGTAATGATGAAGCGGAGTTTGGCTTTTGCAATGAGAAGATAAATATGATGGAGTTGAAATAAGTATTTTCCTGTAGCATGGGTATGCAGCTGCAAAAAAGAAGATGTTGAGAATATTGTAGATTTACTTACATGGCTAAAACAACATTTGCTCCTTCAAGTTTGTCCAGACCTATGGTTCATCGGGGAACTCCGGTAATTACATTTTCCACCATACAAATCCTGCGGTTCATTTCGGCTCTGCTGGTAATGTTTCATCATCTTGAAATCACCCGATCCGGTAACAGGGGCGTTTATATTTTTTTTGTGATAAGTGGCTTCGTAATGTACAATAAACTATTTTCTACAGACCGTCCGGCCGCTTTTTATTTTTTCACCAACAGGTTAACAAAGATTTTCTTTTTATACTGGATGGCATTGGTCTTACTATACATCGTAGCGCCTTTTAAGCTTGATGCCTCCGTTATAAAAACAATTTTACTGGTACCGAATCACCCGCCATGGCTTAGGGTTAGCTGGAGTCTTACATTTGAATTGTATTTCTATTTTTTCACCGGGGCAGTGGTGTATTTGTTGCCCGGTAATTATGCCCGGGCTTTTTTTTTATTGTATTTAATTGCCTGTTCAATCACTGTAACCCTGTATCTCTCCGGGCAAATAGAAATAAAAGGTTCCCCGATAAACTTTTTACTCGGAAAGCATACCTGGGATTTCCTGCTGGGACTGTTGAGCGGTTATTTGTCAAATATTATTTTCAGATCAATTAAAGTGAGTATTGTTGTGCCGGCGTGCCTGGTTGGATTTGTATTGTTATCCGTTGCTTTTATCTATCCTTCAGACAACTTATTGAGCGTTTTTATGGAAGGCATCGTGCCAATGGCACTTGTTTGTTTTTCTACGGCATATGAAAGCAGATTGGCCCTGCCAAAAAAAATTGCATTCTTTTTTAATAAGCTTGGCGACGCTTCTTATGCTATATATTTATTTGCGCCTGTTGCTGGTGTTATTATTCCCGGCAGAAGTATAGCTGATAAAGTTATTATTATCATTTCAACGATAGGCTTTTCTGTTTTAATCAACCAGGCAATAGAAAATAAAGCATTGCACTATTTGCGAAAGAGAATTTACAGGCTATCAATATAAGGATCATGACAGTCGTTGTAATCGCATAATTGTGGTTCGAACCGTCAAAAAAATCATCAGCGCTGGCTGGCTATCAGCAAATTCAAATCGGTATATTTTAAGTCGAAGCGCTGGCTGAGGTAGAAATTGGTAAGTGCTCCTTTAAATAGATAAATTCCACTGCGCAAATGCACCTGGTGCCATACCAGGTTTTCAAAACCACCCTCTTCACCTGCTTCGAGCAATAAAGGCATCAGGACATTACTAATCGCCTGTGACGCCGTGCGGGCAAACCCTGAAGGAATATTGGGTACACAATAATGTATCACTCCGTATTTCATATAAATCGGATGCTCATGCGTGGTAATTTCAGAAGTTTCAAAACAACCGCCGCGGTCGATACTAACGTCGATGATCACACTGCCCGGCCGCATATTGCTTACCATTTCTTCTGTTACAATTAACGGCGTGCGGCCGCTGTCAGAACCGAGTGCACCTACCGCAACTTCACAGGTTTTTAATTGTTTGGCAAGAATGCGGGGCTCTATAACGCTGGTCCACATACGCTGCCCGATATTGTTCTGCAATCGTTTTAAACGGTATACACTATTGTCAAAAACTTTTACAGAGGCGCCCAATGCCAGCGCGGCTCTTGCAGCAAATTCTCCTACGATGCCAGCACCTATGATGATTACTTTTGTAGGTGGGATGCCTGAAATTCCGCCCAATAAAACACCCTTGCCATGATTGGCCGAACCAAGATACTGGCCCGCAATCAGCATCACCGCACTGCCTGCAATTTCACTCATGCTGCGCACAATCGGGTAAGAGTCACTATCGTCTTTTAAATTTTCAAAAGAAATGGCCGTTATTTTTTTCTCCATCATTTTCTCCAGTATCTCAGACTTCAGCACACTTAAGTGAATAGGAGAAATGATTACCTGGCTCGCTTGTAAAAAAGGAAGATCTTCTTCAATTACAGGCGCACTTTTTACGAGCAGCGGCGCCTTGTATACTTCTGCTTTATCATAAACAATTTTGCCACCTGCTTCGGAGTAATCTTTATCGCGGTAATGCGATGCATCACCTGCATTGTGTTCTATTATAACATGGTGGCCATTGCTAACCAATACGCCCACTGCATCGGGGGTTAATGCTATCCTGTTTTCCTGGAACGCTGTTTCTTTTGGAATGCCTATTACCAACTCGGAACCTTTCGGCTTAACATCTAACTTTTCTTCTAAGGTTTCATAACTAAATGAAGTACTAATGATTGGTTTTGGCTGAAACATGCAGGGATGGTTGTAATGGCTATAATGGTGATGTTATCCGGTTATTCTGATTCGCCGGTGCTCTTTATGCTACCAGATTGAAGAGACACAAATACCCTGCAAAAACTGATGCATGGGCCAGCCGTCAAATATACTTATTTATCGTGTACCTGCATACGCCGTGTTTGTACATCAGTCGCCTCAAGGTAAACATGTACAGTATCATCAGGGAAGATGGCGGGTGCTCTTTCCGGCCATTCTACCAGGCAAATATTACCGCTGTATAAGCAGTCTTCAACGCCTGCACGAATAGCCTCCTCCTCATCTTTTAACCGGTAAAGATCAATGTGGTAAACAATGCCGGCAGGGCTGCTGTACTCGTTAATAACAGAAAAGGTTGGACTGCTAACCCGGCTGTTAACTTTTATAACATCACACAGGGCATGAATAAAAGTAGTTTTACCGGCACCCATTTCTCCATGAAAAGCAAATACGTTTTTTCCAGCAAACTGCTGCCAGAAGTCAGCGGCTGTAATTGATATGGCGTCCAGCGTGAACATCCATTCGACCATAAGTGTTATATAATTTGCTGCAAATGTAAGTAAGTTGAAGAAGGTGTGCCAGACCGCTGTTCACCCTTTCAGCATTTGCAATAGATGTAATTTTGAGCAGGTTAACCTGAAAGACCGAAATAAGTTATCAGGAAGGCCTCCTTGTTTTGCTTATCTGGACTATAAATAAATGGCGAACCACGCTTTTCGCTATTATATTTTATTTGGCCAGCCTGCCGCCTTATGATACCGTAAATTTGCACATACAAATAAATTAGATACCGCGTGAGTACTGAAAATGATATATTGGAACAAGTTAACTGGAAGGTAGAAGGCATGGATTGCGCTAATTGCGCGCTGACCATTTCTTCTTACCTGAAAAAACAGGGCATGCTGGAAGTAAAAGTAAACCCGGTCAGCGGCGAAGTATTGTTTGAAAAAAACGGAACGGGCGTTTCCGATGATTCATTAAAAAAAGGTATCACAGACTTAGGCTATACGGTACTTGCCGGTGATGCCGTTATCTCAACAAAAAAGAAAGGCATTAATAAATTTCTGCGTTACCTGCTGATATGTATTCCTTTTACATTGGTGCTGATGCTGCACATGCTGCCCGTGCACATTCATTGGCTAATGAATCCCTGGATACAACTGGCATTGTGTTTACCGGTTTATATTGTTGGAATGAATTTCTTCGGCCGCAGTGCCTGGAAAAGCCTGGCCAATGGCATATCAAATATGAATGTGTTGATTGCATTTGGCGCCACCGCTGCATTTTTATATAGTCTTGCAGGTACTGTTTTTAATTTAGGCGAAAGCTATCTTTTTTATGAAACGGCTGCCACCATTATCACATTGGTTTTTTTAGGAAATTATGTAGAAGATATTTCCGTTGCTACTACCCAGCGGGCACTTAACAAACTTGCTCAAAGCCAGCAGGTAATGGCCAATATGATTGCTTTTGATGATCAGCACCAGGAAGTGATTTTTTCTTTGCCAAATGATCAATTAAAAGAAGGCGATTTAATTTTAATAAAATCTGGTGAACAAGTGCCAGCTGACAGCAAAATTTTATCGGGAGATGCGAATGTGAACGAAGCTATCATTACAGGAGAAAGCATGCCGGTTGTAAAACATGCCAAAGACAGATTGATTGGCGGAAGTCTTGTATTGGATGGAACATTGCGTGCACAGGTTACTGCATCTGCCAGCCATTCTGTGTTGGCAAATATCATCGACCTGGTAAAAAAAGCACAGGGAGATAAGCCACCCGTGCAGCAAATGGCCGATAAAATTAGCGCCATATTTGTGCCCATTGTGCTGGGTATTGCGCTACTTACTTTTATCATTAATTTTTTTGTGCTGCATCAGTTTGGGGCTTCATTATCGCGCAGCATTGCTGTATTGGTGATTGCTTGTCCGTGCGCTATGGGATTGGCAACACCTGCTGCTATTGCAGTTGGCCTTGGCCGTGCCGCGAGAAATGGTATTTTGTTTCGCAACGCAAAAAGTTTGGAAGCATTTAAAACGATTCAGCAAATTGTTTTTGATAAAACGGGAACGCTGACTACCGGCAAGTTTACGATTGGCAACTGGCAACTGGTCAATGCTGGCATAGATGAAAATGAATTTAAACGAATTGCATTTTCACTGGAGAAATATTCTAATCATCCTATTGCGCAATGCATCACGGCGGAATGGAAAGTGAAACAAGATATCCGCTGGCAAAAAATAGAAGAAATAAAAGGGATGGGTATGAAAGCTGTTACAAAAGAAGGCGATGAATACACAGCAGGCTCATTTAAAATAGCTGACGGCCTTACAACCGATGATGCACATAATATTTACATTGTAAAGAATAATGTACTGCTTGGTTGGATAGATGTGAAAGATGAGGTAAGGCCCGAAGCAAAACAGGTAGTCGATTATTTTAAAAGCAAAGGCATTAAAACTTATTTATTAAGTGGCGATACAATTTTAAAAACAAAAATGCTGGGTGATCAGTTGGGTATTGATGAAATAATAGCGGAGCAAACCCCTGAACAAAAATTATTAAAAGTTGAAGCGCTCACCCAACGATTGCCAACTGCTATGGTGGGCGATGGTATTAATGATGCGCCCGCATTGGCAAAAGCAACGATCGGTATCTCCATGAGTGATGCTTCCCAGATTGCAATGCAAACAGCGGATGTGGTATTAATGAATAACGGATTGCAGAAATTACCCGAAGCACTCGGGTTAGGGAAGCATACATTAATCACTATAAAACAAAATCTTTTCTGGGCTTTCTTTTATAATATTATTGCCATTCCTTTTGCTGCGTGCGGATTAATTGTGCCCATGATTGCAGCACTGGTTATGGGCTTGAGTGATGTAGTGTTAGTAATAAACTCAGTAAGGCTTTTTGTAAAACGAGTGATCTGATGTTGGGATAGCCAAAACGTTAGTCGTGAGGCGTCAGACATGAGTTGGTCCCAAACGATTTAATTTCATAATTTGGTGCAAAACCTTATACTATGTTTCTGGATTTAGCACACACCAAACCAGATGTTTTCAAAGTTTCAAGAGCGGTCGTTATAAACTGCTATCGCGAAACGAAACTATTTCCAAATGATGAAAAATTTGCTTTAACACAGCAAATCAGAAGAGCGGCGGTTTCTGTTCATCTGAACCTGGCGGAAGGCTCGTCTAGAAAATCTTTACGAGAGCGAAAAGGTATTATGAAATATCCCGCTGCTCAATTATAGAGGTTGATACAGCTTTCGATATAGCTGTTGGGTTAGAATATACCACTAAAGATAAACTTGATTGTACGGGGGGACTATTAATAAGAACTTTTCAAATGCTTTCAAAAATGATAGCACATACGAATGTTGAATAACTTTGATTCAGGATTGACAAATGATAACTCGAATCTGACGTCTCACGATTCACGTCTGACGTCTCACGTGTCACCCCTCACGATCCTCAAACAATATTGGGGTTACAATTCCTTCCGTCCATTACAGGAAGACATCATTCAATCCATTCTTTCCGGGCACGATACGCTTGCGCTGATGCCAACCGGCGGTGGTAAATCACTTTGCTACCAGGTGCCGGCCATGGCTAAAGAAGGTTTATGCCTTGTTATCAGTCCGCTGATTGCATTAATGAAAGATCAAACAGAAAATCTGCGTAAAAAAGGCATTACGGCGTTTGCTATTTATTCAGGCATGAAGAGGTTTGAAGTGATCAATACACTAAAAACGGCCTGCGAAAGCAACTGCAAGTTTTTATATGTATCACCTGAAAGATTAGAAACAAGTCTTTTTAAAGAATATTTACCCGCACTGAATGTAAATTTAATTGCCGTAGATGAAGCGCATTGTATTTCTCAATGGGGATACGATTTCAGGCCACCGTACTTGCGCATTGCGTTATTGCGGGAAGAACTTGCTGGCATTCCCATTCTTGCATTAACAGCCTCTGCTACGCAGGAAGTGCAAAAAGACATTTGCGAAAAACTAGCTTTTAAAAATCAACAGGTTTTTCGCCAGTCATTTGAAAGGGCCAATCTTTCTTACAGCGTATTTAAAACGGATTCAAAAATTAATAAGCTGGTGACTGTTTTAAACAATGTAGGCGGCAGCAGTATTGTGTATTGTAAAAGCAGGCGGCGTACAAAACAAATTGCAGAACAGTTGCAATCATACAATATTAGTACAGATTATTACCATGCGGGTTTGCCTGCAGAAGATCGCAATAAAAAGCAGGAGGCCTGGGTCAATAATACTATCCGCACTATTGTTTGCACCAATGCATTTGGAATGGGTATCGATAAACCCGATGTAAGAACGGTGGTACATTTTGATATGCCGGATTGTTTGGAAAATTATTACCAGGAAGCAGGACGCGCGGGGCGCGATCAAAAAAAATCGTACGCTGTTTTATTATATCAGCAAACGGATCTGGAAGATTTGAAAAGCCAGCCTGACTTGCGTTTTCCGGGTATTGAAGCGATACGTAATATTTACCAGTCGATAGCAAACTACCTGCAATTGCCTGCCGGTAGTGGCGGGGGAAACTATTATGATTTTGACATCGCAGATTTTATGAAAAAATTTGATCTGCGTGCATATGAAATAATGAATGTTTTAAAAGTGCTGGAGCAGGAAGGTTTCATGAGTTTCAATGAACAGGTTTTTGTACCGGTGCGGGTACAGTTTATTTGTAACAAAGAAGCGCTCTATCAATTTGAAAATGAAAACGAAGCACTTGAACCGCTGATTAAAACATTGTTGAGATCGTATGAGGGAATATTTGATATGCCGGTGGCTATTTATGAAAAGCAATTAGCCGGATGGCTCAAGATCGAAGTGCCGGCGGTTCAGCAGTTACTTGCAACATTGCATAGTCACCACATTATTCAGTACCAACCACAAAAAGATACACCGCAATTATATTTGCTTCAGGCGCGCGTGAAAGCAGAAGATCTTAGCATCAACCCGGTAAATTATAAAAAAAGAAAAGAACAGTTTGAACAACGGATTAAACATTTCATTGACTATACGCTCAATACAAAAGCTTGTCGTAGCGTAATTACCGGCAATTATTTTGGTGATGCAGATATGAAACCCTGCGGTATTTGTGATAATTGCCTGCAATCAAAAAAAACCAATCTTACTGCGGATGATTTTACCCGCATTAAACAGTTGATTGAACAAGCGCTGGGTAACGGTCCGGTACCGACAACTGATTTATTACTTCAGTTAAAAAATATTTCAAAAGAAAAGGCCTGGGAAGTAATCGGGTTTTTGCAGGGCGAGAAGAAAATTACAGTGAATGGTGATGGGATGGTGGAGCGGAGTTAATTGAAAAAGTATCAAACACAGATATACTTTCATTTCCTATATCCACCTTTCTTACATAAAATAGCCCGCCGCCTGGTAGCAAGAAATGGCTTCATTCACCAAATGAATCTTCCAGCAGAATTTTATTTTACTATTGCGTTTTATGCGGTTATTTTTTTTTTAATCCGGGGCGCTACAATGCCAGGCGCATATATCCAGCAGGGAATTTGATAAACCATGACCGTATGTCCATATAATATTTTCTGCAGATTAAAAGAGACTTTTCCGGGTGCTCCTTCCGCCCAAACCCAATGCGCCTAATAAACTCCTGGTAATAATGCTGGCGGCCGTTCTGCCAACCTGTTTTACGATGGGATTATCAAAAAAACCGGGTTCGGCTTTTGCTTTTTTGTCGTCTTGTGCATCAGTTGTTTTTTTAGCCGCATCCTCTAATTTTTGTGTAAGTATTTCGTACGCACTCTGGCTATCTATTACCTGGTTATATTTACCGGTAAGTTTAGATTTTGAAACAATGGCGTCAATTTCTGGATCAGACAAAATGTCCATGCGGCTTCGTGGTGCCAGCAGCATGGTATGGACCAGTGGCGTGGGAACGCCCTGTTCATTCAGCATGGTTATAAATGCTTCACCAATCCCCATTTGGGTTATTAAATCTTCAGTTTTATAAAAGGTTGTTTCCGGATAATTTTGTGCCGTCTGATTAATTACTTTGCGATCTGCCGCTGTAAAGGCCCTTAACGCATGCTGAACTTTTAAACCCAACTGCGCCAATACGCTTGCGGGTACATCCATCGGGTTTTGCGTACAAAAGAAAATACCAATTCCTTTGGAGCGAATTAATTTAACAATAGTTTCAATCTGTTGCAGTAACGCATCGCTGGCTTCCTGGAAAATCAAGTGTGCTTCATCAATAAACATTACCAGTTTCGGTTTATCAAGATCTCCTTCTTCAGGGCAACTGGCATACAATTCCGCCAGCATCTGCAGCATAAACGTGGAAAATAGTTTTGGTTTATCCTGCAAATCTGTAACCCGCAATATAGAAATCACCCCACGGCCATCATCTGAAATACGCATCAGGTCATTTACCTCAAAACTCTTTTCGCCAAAAAAAACATCGGCGCCCTGCTGCTGTAATTCTATTACTTTACGCAGGATGGTGCCCGTGCTGGTAGTGGCAATCTTTCCATACGATTTTTCTATTTCATCTTTTCCTTCATCGCTGATATATTGCAGTACTTTTATAAAATCTTTGAGATCCAGTAGTGGCAGTTTGTTATCGTCACAATATTTAAAGATCATAGCTACCAGGCCTTCCTGCGTGTCATTTAATTCAAGTATTTTACTTAGCAGGACAGGCCCAAACTCGCTCACAGTAGCCCTTAACCGTGCGCCTTTTTGATTGCTCAGGGTAAGAAATTCAACCGGGTAAGCAGCAGGTTTATATTGCATGCCTAATTTGCTGAAACGGTCAGTAATTTTATCGTTCACAACACCTGCTGCGCCAATGCCACTCAGATCTCCTTTTATGTCTAATAACAAAACGGGTACACTTGCATCACTCAGGCATTCGCTTATCAGCTGCAACGTCTTTGTTTTACCCGTTCCCGTAGCGCCGGCAATCAATCCGTGGCGGTTCATTGTTTTTAACGGCAGAACAACATCAGCACCGGGCACTACATGTCCGTCAAGAATACCCACACCAATTTTAGCAGCTTCACCTTTGAATGTGTAACCCGCTTTGATTGCATCAAGAAATTTTGCCTGATCTGCCATAGTATCATTATTTGTACGAAAGTTACAAGATTGAACGGACTAGAAAGAAAATTTTCCATCGATTTTATTCTTTGCACTTGCATGCTGAAAGTTCTGTAGTGAAAACTATCTTAATCCCGTGAAACCCCGGTAGTTTTAAGTGGAAAAAACAACCGGTCGTGCAGAAGTTTATAAGCAAAGATTATACTGGTGTAAAGCTTCTTTTAACAGTAGTTTTGTTTATTTTTACGGCCTTCTTTAAATGGAAAAAATGAAATATCATACAACGGTACTACTAATATTATTGCTGGTTAATTTTTACGCAAGCGCACAAACAGAAACAATCAGGGTAAATGCGGGTGATGATATTGCCACCGCTGTTTCCCCTTATGGAATATACCGGTTCCCGGCTTTTACCAATGGTATTATACAATTGAAGGATGGGCGGCAGGGAGAAGAGCGTTTAAATTTCAATGTACTTAGCGATCAAATTATGTATATCGATAAAAAAGGTGATACACTTGCCATCGGAATACCCGGGCAGGTAAAAAAGATAACCATCAATGAAACCAATTTTTATTACGATAAGACTGCCTGCGTGGAAGAAATTGCCAATAGCGCGATTGCCAGCCTGGTTGTAAAACGCAAAATCTCCGTTGACTATCAGCCAAAAGGAGAATTCGGTACTTCCGTTCCCAATACCGGGGGTGTTGATGTTTATAAGCAACTACCCTCCAGAACCGATTACCATTTAGTCGCAAATGAGGAAGCCATCATAAAAAAAATAACATCATATTTTTTGATTACAGGCGAAGGCCAGCAAATACCTGCAACCAAATCAAATTTTATCAGCCTGTTTGCAAAAAACAAAGACAATATAAAACGTTATCTCAGCAGCAACAAAGTTGATTTTAATAAAGAGCGGGATTTGGTGCAACTACTTGGTATTGCTGCTTCAGGCGATTAATACGGCTAGCCAAATCCTGTTATATAAACTTCGCAGCAATCAAAAGCAATTAAAACTATAACATGCCTGGCAACCACCCTGAAAAGCAGCCAGTTGCCCCTGTTATAAAACTTTAGAATACTGCACTTTGTATAAGCGCAATCCTTAATTTTGGGCTTCATCAAATCATCGCTTATTGCTCCATGGCGCTTATCCACCTTCACTTGCCCAAAACAGTAGCAAAAGCATTGCGGTTGCCGGCCAATTCACCGAGGCGGCAACAAATTAAGGTTTTAAAAAAATTGCTGAAGAAAGCCAGGTTCACTGAATTTGGGCAGCAATATCTTTTTGATGAGATTTTATTCAGTAAGCACATCGGAAAAAAATTCCAGGAACTGGTACCCACACATGATTACAATAAAATTTATAAAGATTGGTGGCATAGAACGCTGGAAGGTGTGCCCGATGTTTGCTGGCCTGATAAAATAAAATATTATGCACTGAGTTCCGGCACATCTGAATCTGCCAGTAAATATATTCCCATTACAAAAGATTTATTACGCGGCAACCAGATTGTAATGATAAAACAATTGCTGAGCCTGCGTACATACGAAGATATTCCCGTTCGTTCTGTAAGCAAAGGCTGGCTGATGATTGGCGGTACCACATCATTGCAAAAAAGTCATGGCTATTACGCAGGCGATCTAAGCGGTATCACTGCTAAAAAAGTGCCTTTCTGGTTTTCCCCTTTTTATAAACCGGGCAAAAAAATTGCAAAAGAAAAAGACTGGACAAAAAAGCTGGAAGAAATTGTGGAAGAAGCACCCAACTGGGATATCGGATTTATAGTTGGTGTGCCTGCATGGATACAGCTTTGCATGGAAAAAATTATAGAACGCTATAATCTGGTAACGATACATGATCTATGGCCCAACCTTGCTTTTTTTGTACATGGTGGCGTCTCTTTCGAACCGTATAAAAAAGGATTTGAAAAATTACTCGCCAAACCACTTACCTATATTGAAACATACCTGGCGTCTGAAGGATTTATTGCTTACCAGGACAGGCAGAACGAAAAAGGAATGAAGCTGGTTACCAATGAACATATTTTCCTGGAGTTTGTTCCATTTAATGACGATAATTTTGATGCAGAAGGCAATATGATTGAAGTGCCGGAAGCGCTGATGATACATGAGGTGGATGAAGGAAAAGATTATGCTTTACTGTTGAGTACTGCCGCCGGTGCCTGGCGTTATTTACTGGGCGATACGGTTCGGTTTACGGATAAAGAACGCTGTGAAATAGTGATTACCGGCAGAACAAAACATTATTTGAGTATGGTAGGCGAGCACCTGAGTGTGGAAAACATGACAAAAGCAGTACAGCTCGCCAGCGAAGATCTAAATATTTCTATTCCTGAATTTACGGTGGCTGGTGTGCCATACGGTAATTTCTTTGCCCACAATTGGTATGTTGCCTGTGATGATAATGTTGATACCACTGTTTTGAGAGAAAAAATAGATACACATTTAAAGGAGCTGAACGATGATTATGCAGTGGAAAGAAAAAGTGCATTGCAGGAAATAACAGTTACAGTTTTAAAAGAGACCCGTTTTATGGAATTTATGCAATCGCTGGGGAAAGTAGGCGGCCAGCATAAATTTCCGAGGGTATTGAAAGGAAAATTATTGCAGGACTGGGAGCAGTTTATTGCAAACGGAACTTTGTAAAAATATAATCCAGGCACCTTAAAAGCCCGCCATATTCTCCTCTTTGAGAAGAAATAACGGCGGTGTTTAATTTACGACATGTAGATTTTTGAGATGCCATTAAAAAAAAGCCAATAGAATGGGAGAAGCCTTAATAGTAGGATGTGTGCTTGGTTTTTTCCTCGTGATATCGGTAGGGCCTGTCATTTTTACCATTATTAAACAGAGTCTTGATAACGGTATAAAGGGAGGGTTCAGCTTTGTGGCGGGTGTATGGCTGAGTGATATTATCCTGGTAGTGGTCAGCAATCTTTTTTCAGCACTTGTAAGCGATGTGCTCGAATATAAAAAGGCTATCGGTTATGCAGGAAGCCTTTTTTTAATTGGGATGGGCGCATATTATTTGTTTTTGAAAAAAGTAACACTGCGTACCAATGCGGAAGGAAAAGAAGTTCGTTTCAGAAAACGGGATGCTGCCAGAATTTTTTTGTCGGGCTTTTTAATTAATACGCTTAACCCTGTGTTATTGCTAACCTGGTTTCTCTATGCACTTGGGTTCTCTGTAAAATATGATATCAATCAGCGTATTGTTATTTTTGCTACCTGCCTGCTGATCAACATTGGTGCAGATATTTTAAAAGTATTACTTGCAGAAAAATTAAGAACAAAACTTACCATCCATAATATTTCCGTTATTAATAAAATAGCGGGCACTATCCTGATTGTCTTTGGCAGTTTCCTTTTGTATGAAACAATATTTCATTTAGACAGGTTAAAACCAATCTTACGGGCATAATACATGCGCCTAAAGATCAACAACGCCTTCTTAACAAAAATAATTGGCCGGTATACACGAACTGAAGTAATTTACTTCACCATGCTTAGAATCCTGTTGCTTACTTTATTTCTTTCCTCTTCTGTTAAAATTTTTTCCCAGGCCAGCGATTTTATCACCGTAAAAAAGAGAAACGGCAGAACGATAAAAACATTTTTTCCGGGCATACCTATTTCATTTATAACTTTTGATAAAAGACCCGTTAGTGGTTTAATAACAGCTATCAGGAATGATAGTGTTTTTATAAAGCAGTTTGATATAAAACCGATGTATAACGGTATAGGAATTCCTGTTACAGATACTGCGGGCATCTACCTGGATGGTTTTCATTACAAAGAAATAGACCAGGTAGATGTGTTTGAAGGTATGAGGTTCCAGGAGGTTACACCGGGAAGGATCTTAATTATTGGTGGTACCGGTTATGCCCTGTTAAATGTTATCAACGGTGCATATTTGCATCAGTCCATTACCAGTTCAAAAAATGTAACCAGCCTGGGTATTGCAGGCGGGGCGGTAGGCACGGGTCTTTTATTAAATTATCTTAAGAAGCACGCCAATAAATCTCATGTTGAATACGTCCACATGAATGATGCAAAGAAGTTGCACGGATTCTAGTAAACGCGCAGAAACCCCAAATTTAGACTGTATCTTCATGGCACTTTAAAACTGCTTTTTCTGCATGGCTACTTCCGGCAAGGTTTTTTTATCTAAAGTCTGGCGCATTACCAAACGTGTTTTTCTTATCTTATTTATTTCCCAATTTGTTTACATACTCTTATTGAAGTGGATAAATCCACCGATTACGCTTACCCAACTGGGAAGCTGGATAACTGGTCACGGATTAAAAAGAACTTATATAAGTGCAGAAAAAATGTCCGAAAATGTAAAGCTGGCCGTGATTGCATCGGAAGATCAATTATTTGCAGATCACAATGGATTCGATTTCAAATCGATTGAAAAGGCGATGAAACACAACAGCAAAAGCAAATCATTGCATGGTGCTTCTACCATCAGTCAGCAAACGGCAAAAAATGTTTTCCTATGGCAGGGGCGGAGTTGGCTTCGCAAGGCAGTTGAGACCTATTTTACATTTATGATTGAAAAAATATGGGGCAAAAAGCGCATACTGGAAGTGTACATGAACGTGGCGGAAATGGGAGAAGGAATATTTGGTATTGAAGCAGCGGCGCAAAATAATTTTAAAAAGCCGGCGATAAAATTATCGCTGCAGGAAGGAGCGATGATAGCAGCCTGTTTGCCCAATCCAAAAAAATATACAATCAGGCCCCTCTCGAGACCTGTCGCAATCCGTTATCCGTGGATTATACGGCAGGTAAATTATCTTGAAGGTGATGAAGATCTTGAACCAATTGTGGGAGAAGAAATACAGAAGAAAAAATAATCTACAGCGAATAGATCTTAGTGGAAAATTGAGCATGGATTGTTCGGAAGATGCTGAACAAAAAGTCCGCCGCTCGTCCCAGCGCGACGTCTTGTTTATAGAATAAATGAAATTGAAAGGAAACAGCTCCAGCGGCGCCTGTGTGCTTAGGAACGTCCGCTGAAGCTGTTTGATCCTTCTATGTAAATGCTATAAACAGGGTGCTTCCCCGGAGCATCAAAAAGCCGTTCGATTCATCTCCCTGGCGGTGCCTCATCGCCGAACCAAATCTTGATGTCCTTCTTCGGTGCCTCATCTGAAACAACTCTTCCCTGGTCGCTGCCTCATCGCTGAAACAAATCGCTGTCTCCCTGGTCGGTGTATCACCGACCGGAATAAATTGTTTGATGATTTTATCTCTGAAAAATCAGTAAATTAATCTGTTCAAAGGGTTTCCACCGCATGAATTGCTTTTTCAAAACGTTCGTCGTAGTTGCCATTTATAT
>JBDUAY010000355.1:0-6170 GCA_040004415.1 Bacteroidota bacterium
ATTAGTTCATTTCATTGATTGCTACGAAATTTAGGCGGTTAAACAGCACAATAATTTTATTGATCCCGGCGTATTATTATTGAAAATCAATCTTCAACATGTGCTGTTAACAAAAACTGCATGGAAGAAACAAGAGAAATATCGGCGCTTTTTCACCTGATAGATGATCCGGACGAGGAAGTCTTTACTTCGGTAAGCGACAGGATTATATCATTTGGAAAAGGCATCATACCCAACCTGGAAAACCTTTGGGAGAATACACCGGTAGACGTTATACAGGAGCGCATTGAGCTTCTTATTCACCGCCTTCATTACCGGGATCTTACAGAAGAATTTAATCATTGGAAAGCGCAACCGGAACCGGATTTATTAACGGGTGCAATATTGGTTGCTAAATATCAATATCCTGAATTGGTGACGACAGTTGTTTACGCAGAAATAGAAAAAATGCGTCGTAATATCTGGCTGGAACTGAACAGTTACCTTACGCCGCTTGAGCAGACAAATGTTATTACTACCATCCTGTATAATTATTATAATTTAAAGGGCAATGAAATAAAATACAATGAGCCCAATGAATTTTTAATCAATAAGGTGCTGGATGGAAAACGCGGCAACGCTATTTCCAACGGAATTATTTATATGATTTTAGCGGAGTTGCTGGATGTGCCGATTCGTGCGATTAATATTCCGCGGCAATTTATCCTGGCGTATTTTGATGTTGATTACAACTGGCAATTGCCGTCTAACCCATCTCATACAATACAATTCTATATCGATCCCATGACGGGAAATATTTTTACACACAAAGATGTAGAAACCTATTTCAAAAGAATATCCGTTCCATCAACTGCTTCTTATTTTAAGCCAATAACTAAAAAGCGTATTATTCAATTTTTGCTGCAGGAGTTATCAAAATGTTTTACGGAAAATAAGAATGAATATAAAAAACAGGAGTTGCTGATACTGGCGGATAGTATTGATGACCTCTCCCCCGGCCCCTCTGCAACTTCGTTGTAGAAGGGTGCCCATCCGTAAGATTCATCATAAATTACAATCTGCAATCAGGAGTCGATCAGCTTTGATCTTTCCTTATTTTAATATCAGTGTTGGTTTTTTTATGGTGGCATTCATTCCGTATCGACCTCACCCCCGGCCGCTCCAAAGGCGCGGGATGCCTCTCCGTAAGAATCATTATTAATACAATCTGCGATCAAATTATAGTTTTAGCTCATTTATCAGGTTAACAACTTAAATCTTTTCGTGACGATCAATTTTATTGCACCCGCTGTTGATAATCTGTAATGCAACCTGCGGAGGGGCACCCTTCTACACGCCGTGGAGAAGGGCCGGGGATGAGGGTCAATTAACTAACTTGCATCCACAACCCATGATGCAATGATCAAACAAATTCTCGTTTTCGGCGCCGGCAAATCTGCTTCCTGCTTAATTGATTATATTATTAAAGAAGCAGGCATTAATAATTGGATGGTTACTGTTGCTGATAATGATCTTGCGCTTGCAAAATCTAAAGTTGGAAATCACAAACACGCAAAAGCCGTTTCCATCAATGTAGAAAATACAGGAGAAAGAAATCAACTGATACAATCCGCAGATATTGTTATTTCATTGCTCCCTCCTGCCCTGCATTTTTTGATAGCACAGGACTGTGTTCTATTTGAGAAAAATTTACTTACCGCTTCTTACACCGACGACAAAATCCGCAGTCTGAAACCGGCTATTGAAAATAAAAAAATATTCTTTCTTTGCGAGATGGGACTTGATCCCGGTATTGATCACATGAGCGCAATGCAATTGATTCACCGTATACAGGGTCAAGGTGGAATCATTAATTCATTTATTTCTCACTGCGGTGGTTTGGTAGCACCTGAAAGCGACGACAATCCCTGGCATTATAAAATAAGCTGGAATCCCCGCAATGTAGTCATGGCGGGCAAAACAGGTGCTATTTACCGGGAGAATAGTCAAATCAAAACAATGATCTACGAAAAATTATTTGATGAAAAACGTTGTACAGAAATTCCTGCAATTGGATCACTGGCCTGGTACCCCAACCGCGATTCCCTTAATTATATAAATCTTTACGAGCTTGATGGAGTTGAAACTTTTATACGTACAACGCTTCGTTATCCACAGTTTTGTTTTGGATGGAAACAAATTATTAATCTGAAATTAACTGACGAAATTATTTTTTATGAGACGGATGGAATGACTTTGCAATCATTCTTTACGCAGCATTTTGCGCGGCATGGATTCACTTCTGCAGGAGATATAAATAGCCAGCCCGAAGATTTATTTACTGCACAACTTAATTATCTCGGTGTACACGATGGCACAACAATCATTAATAAAGGCAGTTGCAATACCATGGATATTTTACAGTTTGCATTGGAAAAGAAGTTGGTATTGAATGACCGTGATAAAGACATGATCATCATGCTGCACGAAATTGAATACTTAAAGGATGGAAAAAAGTACCACGCAAAAAGTAATCTAATTGTAAAGGGCGATGATAATTTGCGGACTGCTATGGCAAAAACAGTGGGGCTACCCCTCGGTATTGCCGCAAAATTAATACTGCAGGGCAAGATAAAAGAAACTGGCCTGCACATTCCGGTTATACAGGCTATTTATGAACCTGTGTTGCAGGAGCTGCAGCAGCACGGGATTATTTTCCAGGAAACCGTTCGTGAGATCACGACCATTTAAAACGCCCTAAAAAATCAAGATGCTTGTTTTCAAATCGACCTGGCCATAGAGCCTTAAAACATTTAACCCTATACCATATGCCTATACCAAAGGCAAGTTTGCAAATTGCGCGCCCAATACTGCTTGCACATCATTTTGTTCAAGTCCAAACCAGTTATTTAGCACCGTCGCGTAGATTGACCTGAAATCCGTTTGCATCGGCACGTTGTCATTTACGGTTGCATTGGGCGGTATAATTGGATTTGTACCGATGATGCCTGATTTAATTGCATGTCCAAAATAAAAAACCGGCGCCGCTGCCCCATGATCGGTTCCACCACTCGCATTGCTTTTTATTCTTCTTCCAAATTCAGAGAAAGTCATACCCATTACTTTATCCTGTACCTGTAAAAATTGCAGATCATCCATAAACGCACCAATGGCTTCCGATACACGCTGCAAAAGTTTGGCGTGTGTGCCGGTGGTTGTATCCATTTCGGTTTGTTTTGCATGTGTATCAAAACTGCCGGTGTTTACCATATACACTTTTGTTTTTAAACCGCCTGCGATGAGCCTTGCTACAATCTTTAACTGATCTGCAAGTGGATTTTTTCCGGCTGCAGGATATTTAGTTGATTGTTGTGTAACTTTTAATGCAGCTGCTTTGATCACCCCGGCGTACTGATCCGTTTTCTGACTCATCAGTTCAATGTAATCAAGTTGCTCTCCCCAGCGGGTATTGCTATCAACATTTACTTTCCCTTCAATCAAATTATAGAAGCTGGATGGATTGCTGATGGCGAGCCCCATCGTAAAAGCAGGTCCCTGAAATGTGGATGAAACAACCGACCCTACTTGTATTGCCAGCGGATCGGGCATTGCTGTATTTGGATAATTTGCAGGGAATCCTTTGTACACGTCATTTAAAAATCTCCCGGCCCAGCCTGTATTTAATATTTTATCGCTATCGGCGCCCGTCATCCAGATATCCGTAGCGCGAAAATGAGAAAAATTTGGTTTGGGATAACTAACGGCTTGCACTATCCCAAGTTTACCATCATTGAAAAGTTGTTGTATTTCCACCATGTTTGGGTTCAGCGCCGTTGCGTCGAATCCATTCAATTTTAAAACTTTGTCTTCAGGCAGCGCAATATTTGTACGGGCTGCTGTGTAGGCGCTATATTGATCAAAAGGAATGACTGTATTTAATCCGTCATTACCGCCGGCAAGTTGTATCAGCACCAGCACCCGGTCTTCGCTCATGTAATTACGCAACGAATGTACCAGGGGAGTGCCTGCAAGCGCCTTCAACGGGATACCGCCTAAAAAAGAAGGCAGTATTACGCCGGTAATTGTTTGCTGCAAAAATTTTCTTCTTTTCATACGTTGCATTTATTTTATTGTACCCCGAAAAGGTGTAGGAAATCTTCCTGCTCTTTTAATTATGCCAGCCTATTCGCTAACACAATTGGTATTGTGGCAGGTCCATCAAATATTTAAAGAGGTTACGCAATTTGTTGGTAACATCTTTTTTATTGGCATTATCGTCTGGCTTACTGATCATTTTGTTCCAGGCATCAGTCCAGTAATGATCGCTCATCATTCCCTGCAAGCCAGACAAAAGAATGCCTTCCTTCATATATTTTTTTTCTTTGCCGGGCAGATCCATAGCATAAAATAACTGAACAGATTCATTGATCAGCGCATCAGGGTTTGCGGAATCGGTTAATGACTGTGCAAATACGTAGGGATCTATAACTATTTTTTTCCCATTGCGTGCAAATCCGTTACTCATCATCCGGTCTGTAAACTGGTTGCGCTTGGGGAGTGTGTCTGAATTGATCCAAATTTTATCAAACTGCGGTTCCTGGTAATAAGCCGGCCAGCCTGCAACATTAGGCGGATCACCGATGTTTTGCTGCATTTGTGCTGCCATAGTTTGTATGTTGTACCATAAAGCATATTGGTCGCCATAATCATCTGTTCCGGGGAATACGATACTGAACTCACGACAAAGACCAACCGTAAAATCGATGGGGCTTTTTATAATAGCGCCGCGGTTCGCTATATCAAAAAAATGACGGCTGCTCAGTAATTGCTTTAATACCGGCTTAGTTTCATACTTATTTTTCCGGAAGGTTTTCGCCAACGGTTCAATAATATTTTTTTCAGTTGCATCATCAATGCGGTAATAGACAAAGAAACGATACAGCTTCCTGCAAATAAATTTCGATAGTTCTTCCTGCGCAAAAAGCATGGTCAGCATGTCATCCAGCTCCGTCTCTCCTTCTTTTGCTTTACGGCCCCGCAATAACGTATTTCCATAAAAAGCTGAAAACTGTTTGTCGGTGTCATCGTGCCGGGCCGCATCAAAAACACCATGTACGTCAGGTAAAACTTTGTTTTCAATTCTAAAGCCTGTTAAGACTTTGGCAGCCGCTTTTACATCTGCTTCCGTATAATGAGAATCGGGCCCTTTGCCGATGGTAAATAATTCCTGAAGTTCTCTTCCATAATTTTCATCGGGCGCCTTCTTTGTATTGGCGTTTCCGTTAAGATATTTTAGCATTGCCGGGTCCTGCGTAACGGCCCTTACCATTTCTTTGAAATTGCCCAATGCAAATTGCCGCAACAAAACATTATGTTTATAACACATGGTGGGATTATCCACCGAATTTGTTTCCGTTGAAAAATGATTGTGCCAGAACAAAACCATTTTTTCACGGATACTGCGTTGCTGATGCAGCATTAGTCCTAACCACCATGATTTATAAGAGTTTCTTCTGCGGCCACCATTCATTCCATTCACTTTTGTCGCAGTAATCCATGTTAGCCCGGGCTGAATTTCTTCATCGGTATATTTATCATCGTTATAGTTGTTTACTGGCGGAGCCGGAACGGGGTCTTCTGCACTTAACAACTCCCTGATGGACGATCGCAATGATTTCGACGCAATGTATTCAACATCTGCTTTAGGCGCGCCAAACATGGTTCTTTTCAACAGGTGTTTTGCTTCGTCACCTGTCCATTTGCCTTTGTATCTTTTGAGGCCACTATCTAATGCTGGTATATCCATGCGTTTTATTTCTTACTGTAAAATATTATAACGCTTAGAATATGCAAAACGCCTACCAGCTTAATCATTTTATGTAAAAGAGATGTTAAGTGCGTTAAAAAAAGAGTGTTATATAGTCTGTTTATACTCACGTTGAGGCCTGTTCTGGCGAGCAATTTTGCGGTTCGCTTGCATCCCAAATCAGGTGACGAAAATAACTAAGCGCGTTGCCCGGTTATTTATGAAAAGTATTTTCCTACATATTTGAGTGAAGCAGGAGAAATCACGCCTGATGTAATCCACAAGATGATTAAATGAATAAAAGAAATTAATGCGGATGGCAACTAACATTAAACACACGGGAATTGACGTTATAATTTATTTAATTTTTTCAAGCGCCGTAATA
>JBDUAY010000356.1:0-6163 GCA_040004415.1 Bacteroidota bacterium
CTGATAACAGATTTCTGGACAAACAAAAATCGTCACTTTAATTACTTTACCAATGTAAGCCGCCGTGTATTTAAACATGCTGCATATAAGTTTATTGAGTATAGAAAGGTTGCTTATGGCATTTCTGTTGTTGTATTGATATTGGGTATTTCGTCTTTCTTTTACGGTTTCCGCGAGGGTGTGGAGTTCAGGGGCGGACGCAGCTATGTAGTAAACTTTTACAAACCCGTTAATGAAGAAGCCATCCGGAAAGATTTAAGTAAAATATTTTCTGAAGAACCGGTAACAAAAACATATGGCAGCAACAGTAAGTTAGACATTACAACAGATTATAAAATTAACGAGCAGGGCGTTGCAGTTGATAATTTGGTAAAAGAAAAGTTATTTCAGGGATTGAAAAGCTACTTACCGCCCACTGCCACGCTGGAAGAATTTAATAATACTACTAAATATGTTGAAGGCTCTAAGAAAGTGGATCCTACAATATCAGATGACTTAACAAAGGGTGCTTATAAGGCTATGTTCTGGTCGCTCCTGATTATTACACTTTATATTTTTGTCCGTTTCCGCGACTGGCGCTTTTCGCTTGGAACAATTATATCTTTGTTACATGACGTACTGGTTATTCTGGCAGTATTTGCTTTCCTTAAAAACGTGGTACCGTTTCCGTTAGAAATAGACCAGCACTTTATTGCAGCTATTTTAACAGTAATAGGTTTCTCTATGAATGATACGGTGATTGTATTTGACAGAATTCGCGAAAACGGCCGTTTGATGAAAGGCGCTACTACCGGCGAAATCATCAATAAATCAATCAATGACACGCTGAGCCGTACCATCATGACATCATTGACCGTATTTCTTACTATCCTGATCTTGTTCCTGGTAGGTGGTGAAGTAACAAAGGGCTTTGCCTTTGCGATGTTAATCGGTGTTATTACCGGTACTTATTCTTCCATCTTTGTTGCGGCCCCAATATTGGTAGATTTTGCTAAAGGTAAACCATTGGGTGAAGCTGATTTGCAGGCGCATGATGAGAAGAAAAAAGTTGTTGTGACAACAACTCCTGGCAAACCTAAAATAAAAGCGTAAAGAAAATTCAGCATATTTTAACGCACCCGCTGATTAAACGTCAGCGGGTTTTTTTTTGTACGCGGCGGCGGGCACTTCGTTGCTATATTTTAATGAATGATATACGCCCATACGATAAGTATAATAATGCCAATAACCTGCAGCGATAATTTCATGCTGATTTTTTTACGGGTGATATAATTTAATTATCTGTGTAGGCTGTAAAAATCGTACAAGCTATTGGCGAGGAAAACAAAAAAAAGGTGAAACGGCAGGATCGCCCGGTGAGCGGGGAGGAAACCCTTCGCTTTATAAATTCTTTAACTTTTGTAAAATGGGTATGGCTTCAAATAATAGATAGTTCAAAAGATAATCATCGTCCTGAACTGACCGAAAGTACGCATGAAGGCTGCAAGCCCTGTCTTACCAAAAGCTCCACATATATTTATCTTATTTAACAGTAACTTTTACCGTTGCACAGTTATTCTGGTAACCTGTTTTTGCTGGGTTTGCACGTTGAAAATTTCTGCCGTGTAAATACCGTTACTTAATTGCGATGGCATTTCAATTTGGGCGCTATAAACATTCACCTGGCGGCTTTCCGCGATCATCCGCCCTTCAGCAGAATAGAATTTTATTCGCCAGTCACCTTTAACCGGAAAATTTATCTGGAGATTTCCACCGGTGAATAGTGTGGGAAAGATTCGAACAGCCGGTTGCAGCGACTGGTTCGTTTCTGTTTCACGGATGTATGAATATTTTATTTCGCCTGAAATATTATTTTCCTGGATACGGAAATAAAGTTTTTTAGATGAATTATTTAACCATGTATAATTATAGTTGCCTGAACTGTTTTCTGTGATGGCCGCAACAGTTGAAAATTGTTGCCCGTTTGTACTAACCTGAACGCTGTAGGTCCTGTTTTCGTCAATGGTTGCCTGCCGCCAGTTGAGTAAAATTTTATCTTTTACCGGGGTAGCAGAAAAATACATGATATCTGAACTTAAAATAGTGGCCACGCAATAGCGATAAGTAAGGCTGAAGTGTGTGGTATCTTTTACAGCTGTAAAATTTAATTGCCATGGCAAGGGCCCCTGAACGGAAGCGGAAGTGCCTGTTTCATAGTCAAAATCTATGGTACCGGCACCCATAAAATTAATCAGCCGGGTATCATTTATTGAATTGGTAAATGTGTAACTCATATTGGCAGGTCCATACGCCAGCGATTGCATGCTGGGTATTAAAGACGGCACATAAGGTGTTTGATTTACAGCGTCTACAGAAGAGGGATCCAGAACATTGCTATAAATATCATCTGTACGAACAATTTTTGTCTTGAAAATTCTATCGAGTGCAGTTTGGTTCTGCAGGTTGTAACTGTATTCAAGCCCAACAACAGATGTAAGATCTGCAGAAAGTAATGTACCTAAAGACGGATTGAACTTTGGAAAAGTGAAATCGCGGCTGGAATTACCGTTGCCATATACAACAGTGTCGTATACAATTGTCATTGGCGTAAGGCCACCGGCACATTGCGAGAAAAGTTGGGCTGGACAAACGGCACTCAACAGAATGCCGAGGTAAGGTAAAAAGGGTTTCATAGTACGGATTTAAAGGCCTTCCACAGATTTTGAATGCGGTCCAAAATAATACCTATTGCGCGCGGTCAATAATTTTTTTACCGTTAGTTAATCACATAAGTGTAAAAATGTAAAACGCTTAATTGTTATTTCGGAAACAGTAAAAGAATCAATTGAACCTTTAACAGGTATCCTATACATATTTCAACCCCATGAAAAACAAATGTATATGCGATACTGGAATCTGTTTGCCGCGCCAACTACTAACGGAACTTGGGCCTGGCCGTTATATACAAAACGGCGTAGATTTTTGTATTACAAAAAAAATCAATGGTGCAGGATGCAATAATGGAAGTTTAAGCCTAATGAAACGGTTCGTGAAAATGTTTTACCGTGCTTTCGTATAAAAGGTAAGCTATTAATTAATAAAAAATGCCCCCGATATTTTCGGGGGCATCGTAATATATTTCAATTCAATTATGCTCTTTGTTTAACAGGCTTCTTTTTCTTCACCTGTTTTAGTGCTTCGTCAATCGCTTTGCTAAGATCTGCAACCGTTGGTTTGCCTGTAAAAAGCACATCATTAATAAAAAACGTAGGGACATCTTTTACACCCCGGTCGAGCCCATTTCTTAAATCGCCCTGAACCTGCCAGCCATACATGGCATTTACCAGGTCATCCAGAAAATGCTTATTGTTTACACCTGCTTCTTTTGAATGAAGTTTTAGGCTGGTTGTTCCCAGGTTACGGCGGTTGGCAAATAAAATATTATGCATTTCCCAAAACTTACCATCCTGCGCAGTGGCAACAGCCGCTTCTGCAGCTTTTAGTGCGCGCTGGTGGATGCGGGTTAAGGGGAAATGACGAAAATTAAAACGGATTTTGCCTTCGTATGTCTCCAGCAATTGCTTCACAACTTCGTTTGCCTTTGCACAAGCCTCACTTTCATATTCGCCAAACTCCATTAACGTTACCGGCGCTTCCGGATCACCTACAAAAACATCTTTGGGTTCAATTATTTCAACCACTTCTTTTTTGAATGCCATAATTTATTCCTTTTTATTTATTCCCAGCATCCCGCCAATGGCAGAATCCCTATCTATAACCATTTTCCAATATAATGGTTCTAAGTGTCTTAAATTGTACTGATACAATTTCTACTACTGGTAAGCGGATGAAGATAGTATTTTTTTCGATTTTACCATACTTAAAATGATACGAACGGTAGTTTTAACAAAATTCAATTTGCGAACGACTCTTCGGGCTATTTATACAGCCTTAGGTTGAGCTATTTCGTTCCTGAAAACCACTGTGTTATCAAATACATCGATCAAAACAGGCCGGTTCTTGTCAATGTCTGCCGCCAGTATTTTTTTACTCAACTTGTTAACAATTTCTTTCTGAATCAGGCGCTTTAACGGCCTTGCCCCGTACTGCGCGTCATAACCATTCTCTGCCAGGTAATCAATAGCATAGTCGCTAAATTCCAACCGGATGCCATTTTCCGCCACCAGTTCTACCAGGTTTTTCAATTGTATATTAATAATACCCCGTATTTCTCTCTTCATTAGCGGATGAAACATAATGATCTCGTCTACCCTGTTTAAGAATTCAGGGCGAATTGTTTCACGTAGAAGCGTCATTACATCCATTTTTGCTTTTTCCGTTACATCATCAACGTTCTTTTCAGTTACTTTTTCAAAAGCTTCCTGTATTAAATGACTACCAATATTACTGGTCATAATAACAATGGTATTCTTGAAATTAACCACCCGGCCCTTATTATCGGTTAACCGTCCATCATCCAGCACCTGCAACAAAATATTCCATACATCGGGGTGTGCTTTTTCAATCTCATCCAGCAAGACTACACTATATGGCTTGCGGCGCACAGCTTCCGTTAACTGGCCACTTTCTTCGTAGCCCACATAGCCAGGAGGCGCACCCACAAGTCTTGAAACCGAATGCTTTTCCTGGTATTCACTCATATCTATCCGCGTCATCATACTTTCATCAACAAATAAATACTGGGCAAGGGCCTTGGCTAATTCTGTCTTGCCTACACCGGTAGTACCCAAAAAGATAAAGGAACCTATTGGCTTTTTAGGATCCTGCAAGCCGGCACGACTGCGGCGGATGGCATCAGAAACAGCTGCAATAGCTTCTTCCTGTCCTACTATTCTTTCATGTAAATGCTCTTCCAGGTGCAATAATTTTTCACGTTCCCCCTGCATCATTCTTGAAACAGGTATACCGGTTGTTTTAGCCACATTCTGTGCAATGTCCTCTGCATCTACCTCTTCTTTCAACAAGCGTTTTTCGCTTAATGCTGAAAGCTGCTCGCTGGTTTTTACTATCAGCTCTTCCTGCTCCTTTATTTTACCGTAGCGTATTTCAGCAACTCTTCCGTAATCACCTTCCCGTTCTGCTTTCTCCGCTTCCAGTTTATATTGTTCAATGGCTGCTTTGGCATTCTGCACTTTGTCAACTATCTCTTTTTCTTTTTTCCACTTTGCTTTAAATGTATCGCGTGCCACAGAAAAATTTGCTATCTCCGTATTCAGTTCATGTAACTTGCTCTCATCGTTCTCCCGTTTGATAGCTTCTCTTTCAATTTCAAGCTGCCGGATTTGTCTTTCCAGTTTGTCAAGTTCTTCCGGCATTGAATTCATCTCCATTCTTAATTTGGCCGCGCTCTCATCTATCAAATCAATTGCCTTATCTGGTAAAAATCTATCCGTAATGTAGCGGTTCGATAATTCTACCGCCGCAATAATTGCTTCATCTTTAATACGCACATGGTGATGTGTTTCGTACCTGTCTTTTAAACCACGCAAAATAGAAATAGCATCTTCTACATTTGGCTCGTCAATGACTACTTTCTGAAAACGACGTTCCAGCGCTTTGTCTTTTTCAAAAAATTTCTGATACTCTGAAAGCGTTGTTGCACCGATCGCTCTTAATTCTCCCCTTGCCAATGCAGGTTTTAAAATATTAGCTGCGTCCATTGCTCCATCGCCACCCCCCGCGCCTACCAATGTATGTATTTCATCAATAAATAAAACTATTTCGCCGTCGCTGGTCGCCACTTCTTTTACAACACCTTTTAAACGTTCTTCAAACTCTCCTTTATACTTTGCACCAGCAATCAGCTGCCCCATATCAAGGGCATAAATAATTTTAGATTTTAAATTATCCGGCACATCGCCATTTACAATACGCATGGCCAAACCTTCTGCAATAGCTGTTTTACCAACACCCGGTTCACCCACAAGAATGGGGTTATTTTTTGTTCGGCGTGATAGTATATGCAACGTTCTTCTTATCTCTTCATCGCGACCAATAACTGGATCAAGTTTGCCGTTCCTGGCCATCTCATTCAAATTCTTTGCATACTTATTTAATGCATTAAACTGCGTTTCCTGCGTTTGCGATTTTATGGTATCGCCCTTGCGCAAATCCCTGATAGCAGTAATCAATCCTTTTTCTGTAAGGCCGGTTTCTTTCAACA
>JBDUAY010000357.1:0-6159 GCA_040004415.1 Bacteroidota bacterium
CTGCATGCGTGGGGATTTAATTCTGTGCGGTTACCAATGCACTATAATTTGTACACGCTGCCAATAGAAAAAGAGCCGGTTGCAGGACAACAAACCTGGATTGATAAGGGTTTTGCGATGACGGATAGTTTACTGGCCTGGTGCAAAGCAAACAAGATGTATTTAATTCTCGATCTGCATGCGGCACCCGGCGGCCAGGGAAATGATTTAAATATTGCAGATCGGGATCCTGCAATGCCCTCTCTTTGGGAGAATGAAGCCAACAAACAAAAGATGATTGCACTCTGGAGAAAATTGGCAGCGCGATATGTAAATGAACCTTTCATTGGTGGCTATGATATTATTAATGAGCCTAACTGGGGCTTCCAGGATACGACCAATGATAAACACGGACTGAAAGAAAAAAGCAATGCACCACTCCGGAAACTCATGATGGATATTACGACCGCCATACGCGAAGTCGATAAAAATCATATCATTATTATTGAAGGCAACGGCTGGGGAAATAATTACAATGGAATTTTACCTGCCTGGGATAAAAATATGGTGATGAGTTTTCATAAGTACTGGAATTACAATGATCAAAAATCGATTGGACACATTTTGAAATTCCGTAATGAAAATAACATACCGGTGTGGCTGGGTGAAACGGGCGAAAATTCGAATGTATGGTTTACACAAGCCATCCGCTTGTTTGAGAAAAATAATATTGGATGGAGCTGGTGGCCGCTGAAAAAACTGGGTGCCAATAATCCATTGCAAATCAGATCGAACCATAATTATGAAGCGCTGCTGGCGTACTGGAATCACCAAAGAGAAAATCCACCTAAAGAAAGCGATGTGTACAGCGGTTTATTAGAACTGGCAACCTATACAAAATTTGAAACCAATATTATTCACCACGATGTAATTGATGCCATGATACGGCAACCGTTTAGTAATACAGCCAAACCATTCAAGCCAAATAAAATTGGAAATGGCAGCGTACTGAAGGCAGTTGATTATGATTTAGGAATAAACGGCGTAGCGTATTACGATACTGATACAACCGATTATCATGCGTCGCCAAAAGAGTCGGGTGGGGGTAATCACGGTCACGTGTACAGGAATGACGGTGTTGATATCCGCAAAGATTCTGCGATGTACGAAAGTTATTATGTAACCGATATTGAAGACGGAGAGTGGTTACAGTTCACTATTAATGTAGCGCAAACGGGAACATATAACCTTGAGATACTTGCAGCTTCGAACAACGACAGTGGAAAAATTTCTATTCGCAACAATGATAAAACACTGGCTGAAAATATTGCCGTACCCCATAGCGGTGGTTTAAAAAAATGGCAAACATTTACTGTCAGCAACCTGTCTTTTGTTGCAGGAAAGCAGGCGTTAAAAATTTATTTTGTAAAAGGTGGGTTTAACCTGAAATCAATAAAATTTGTGGCGGTGAAGCAGATAAACAATTGACCTGCTACCCAAAATAACCCGGGTTAAGGTAAACCCTGTCCAGTTTATTTTCGTCCAGGTAGCTGTCAATCTCCTCCCATAAATCAATCTTATTATCTTCTTCATTTAATAAAATAACCTGCACCTGCGATTTGTCATAACCGGCGGCATCCAATGCTTTTCTTGAATCTTTTGTTTTTTTAAATTCAAGAAAGAATTTTTTCAGGTGGTCATCATTAACCGGCGCAATCGCTATTTCAGTTACCGGCGTTTCATTGCCATCCTGCATTTCGCGGCCAATTAAAAATTGATAATGCTGAACGACCGATAATGCATTTTTGTATGTGAAGGTCATGGAATATAGTTTGATTCGTTTACCAAATCTAGCTAAAATTGGTTTGTCTTCGCGACAAACATCATTCATCCCCAATAATAGGCTTTAAACATTATTACATTCTTAATCATGCTGGTGCATGGGGAAGCAGCAATGGGTATTTATTGGCTGATATAAAATAATTTACATCAGTAATTGTTGGAGGATAGAAAAACTTATAATTACGGTTTATTTTTTTTGCTGTCTTTGCCCACGCGACTTTCTCATTCAGGCGGGCGTGAATAAACTACCAAAGCGGTCGCGATTGATAATAATCAAGTATTTTGGTTCTCAGCAAATATTCATAGCGGCTTACAATAAGATTTGTTTTTGCCTGGTCAAGATGATTTTTTGCGATGATGTAATCAATTACCGTTCCTACTCCTTCTGTAAAACGAAGATTGGCTGCTTTAAAAGATTCGGTATAAGCAGTCACCTGGTCAACATTTGCCTGGTAACGGCCGAGCGCTGCCGTCATATTGAAATAATCCATTTCAATATTTTGCTTCAGTTGTATGCGGGTGGTTTGCGCAGTAAACTGTGCGCTTTTGTAATCAATTTTTGCACTTTTTACACGGTTCCGAAAGGTGAAATTGTCGAGTATCGGAATGTTAATACCAGCGCCAAAATAGGTACCATAGTTATTGCTGAGCTGGTTGTAATAAGCCAATTTTTGATTGTTTGCATCTGTGGCAAGGCTTGAAAAATTAGTACTGATGCCGGCGCCGACACCAAGGCTCGGATAGAGATTTCCCCTGGCCGCTTTTACTTCTTTCTCAAAGCTTTTACTGTGTAAATCGGCAGCTTTTACAATGGCCAGTTGCTGCAGGGCGGATTGGTAAATACTATCGGGACTACTGCCGTAATTCAGGTCAAACTGATCCACGCCGACAGGCTCTGGCTTCATGTTTTTGTTATACGGAATGTTCATTAATTGCGACAATGTATAACGGGCCTGGTCAAGCGCATTTTGCGCGTTTACATATGAAAGTGCATCACTTGCATATTGGCCCTGCAGATCAGAAAGATCAGAAGGTTTAATTGCACCTTCTTTGTTCATAACCTGTAAACGGTCTACCTGTTGCCTGGTAACGTCTGCCTGCCTGCGGGCCTGTTCCAGCAAATCGGTATTGCTTAGCATTTGCAAGTAGGCCAGCATCACATTCAGCATCACCGCATCCTTTGATTGTTGCCAGTCGAGTTTGGTGGCTTCGTACGCGTATTTAAATCTTTTAAGGCTGTTCATCAATGCCAGCCCGTTGAACACGGTAACATTGCTGGTAAGCTGGTATTGCGCAGAAGTAAAGCCCTGGTTGATATAAGTGTTGCTGGCTGTATTAATACTACGGCCCTGGTTTAGATTGTGATTAATGTTTCCGTTCAGTTGCGGAATAAAATTGCCTTTGGCCTGGTTGAGATTAATAGCCGCATAGTCTGTCTGAAATTCTGCCGTTTTTACCGTTGCATTGTTGGCAATGGCCAATTCTACACTTTGCTTTAACGTAATCATATCAAAGGCATGCGTGGTGTCCTGGCCAAAACCAATTATTGAGATCAATATAAATGCTTTCAAAAAAAATAACTTCTTCATATTCTGTAAATCAATTTTAATATAGCGGTTAGCCGCTGGCTATTAGCTGTTAGTGCTTTTTGGGGTGGCCCTTTAACTATCATGAATGTTTTCACGATTGAAGCCTCATCGCTCACGACTAGCTGTCTATTCTTCCATCCAGTAAATTAATAACATGACTGCCGTAGCTGGCATTCTTTTCAGAGTGTGTTACCTGTATAATCGTTACACCTTCTTTGTTCAGTTCCTTAAAAAGATCCATTATTTCCTCTCCCTGTTTTGAATTAAGATTACCGGTTGGCTCATCTGCCAGTAACAATTTTGGTTTGGCAATCAATGCCCTTGCAATGCCCACCAGTTGCTGCTGACCGCCCGATAGCTGGGTCGGGAAAAGATCTTTTTTTCCAACAATGTTGAACCTGTCAAGCATATCAGCTACCAAAGATTTGCGTTCGGAACCTTTAATATCCTGGTAGATAAGCGGGGTCTCAATATTTTCATATACTGTTAACTCATCAATTAAATGGTATGCCTGGAAAACAAAGCCAATGTATTGTTTATACAGCGCTGCTTTTGCTTTTTCTTTGAGCTTGTTCACTGTCTCATGTAAAAACATATATTCGCCCTCATCGGTATCATCCAGCATACCAATTACATTCAGCAGGGTAGATTTTCCGCTGCCCGACGGCCCCATGATGGAGACAAATTCGCCTTCTTTTATAGTAAGATTAATGTCTTTCAGCAGAAACGTTCTTGCCCCGCCTACCTGGATCCATTTTGATATATGTTTTAATTCGATCATATTTAAATTTTTATCTTTTTTGTTCTGTTGCTGTAGTTGAAATGATGCCTGCCGCCCTTGTTTTTCAACTGCTATGCCAACTATCAAGCCTTTGACTGTAAAGGGTTTCAACTAAAAGTGTCCGGCAGGGTGTACGAAATCGAACACTTTTATGTACGATATCGTACGTAGCATGGGCAGGGGATTGCTTGCCAAAACTTCCGGTTTCCGATCTGGCGGTACCAGCCCCGAATGAGCTCCTGTAAAAGGGCCATTGGAGGTGAACCAAACCGGGCAGCATTTTCACATTACCATGTGCCCGGAAAAGGTATTTATCACGTTGTCACATTATTCGCTTCTCAGTGATATCACCGGGTTTGCAATGGCCGCTTTTATCGCCTTAAAACTAACCGTAATAAATGCTATCAATAAAGCAAGTATACCCGCAATAGCAAACACCCACCAGTTAATGGAAATCTTGTATTCAAAGTCCTGCAGCCATTTGGTCATGGCCAACCAGGCAACGGGTGTTGCAATAACAATCGCAACCATTACTAATCGCAAAAGATCTTTTGCCAGCAACATCACAATACCACTAACACTGCTGCCAAGTACTTTGCGGATCCCGATTTCTTTTCTGCGTTGTTCTGCTGTAAACGTAACCAGGCCGAATAACCCAAGGCATGCGATGGAGATTGCCAGCGCAGTAAAAATCATCAGTAAACTGCCCTGCAGTTGTTCTGCTGCATATTGTTTTGCAAAATTTTGATCCAGAAAATTATAGTCGAATGGATCGGAGGGATCATACTTTTTATAAATTGATTCTGAAAACGCCAAGGCTGATTTTATATTCGATTTGCTGAGTCTTACATACATATTGTCTTTATCATTCGCTGCTGGCGGCAACTGCAATATCAGTGGTTCAACCTTATGCTGAAGTGAATAAATGTTGAAATCTTTTACAACGCCCGCTACCTCAAACATCAACGGGTTCTTTTGTTCATCGATACCTAATTGAATTCTTTTACCTATCGGATCTTTCCATCCGGCATCTTTTGCCAGTGTTTCATTCACAATAACGGCATGATCTTTATCTGTAAGCATCGTTTCAGAAAAATTTCTCCCTGCGGCCAGTTTAATTTGCAGGGCAGGAATAAAATCTTCATCAATCTGAAAAGTCTGTGCCTTATTTTCCCTTTTGATAGTTGTGCCGTCTGTTTCAATGGCATAACTTCTGCCACCAATATTATTATTGCCGATTGGGTTACTGGCGGTTGCCACACTTTCTATTAAATGATTTTGCAGGAGGTCCTGTTTGATAGCCGGAATCTGTTTGCGCATATCGCGGCTGATATGAAAAACAATTACCTGGTCTTTATTAAATCCTAAATCTTTCTTGCTCACATAGTGCAGTTGTTGCCAGATGATACATGAACCAGCAATCATCGCAATCGTAATTACAAACTGAAACACCACCAGCGACTGGCGAAATACAAAGTTTCCTTTGTGATTACCGGTTTGTCCTTTTAACGATGGAATTAATTTGAAACCTGATAAAAACAGGGCCGGGTAAATACCACTGATGCATCCTGCCAGTAATGAAAAGCCTGCAAGAAAAAATATGGTTTTCCAGATGCCAAAATGCCATATGGTCAATTCTTTACCAATAAAATGCTGGAACGATGGCAGCAAAAGATTCACCAATAAAATAGCAATGGCCGAAGCAATAAAAGTAATTAAAACCGATTCGGCAAGAAACATCAGTACCAATTGTCCTCTGCCTGAACCATTTACTTTACGCACACCAATTTCTTTAACGCGCAATGAAGAACGTGCAGTAGACAGATTGGTATAGTTAATAGAAGCAATGATTAAAATGAGCGCTGCTACCAATGAAAATATGGTAACGTAACTGATGTTGCCATTCGCGCCCATTTCAAAACTCAGGTTTGAGTGCAGGTGAATGGATGTTAAAGGCTGCATTTCCAT
>JBDUAY010000358.1:0-6147 GCA_040004415.1 Bacteroidota bacterium
GTAACAAGCATCGGCGCAGAAGGCAGATCACGATCCCATACATCATGATGAATATCCTGGAAATGCCAGACACGTTTGCCGGTGGCTGCATCCAGTGCCAATACACAATCCGAAAATAAATTATTGCCTTTTCTTTTGCCGCCATAAAAATCATAATTGGCAGAACCAGTGCAGGCAAACAGCAGGCCTCTTTCTTTATCCAGGGAAAAACCGCCCCAGGCATTTGCGCCGCCTATAGTTTTCCATGCTTCAGGATCTTCCCAGCTATCATAACCATATTCGCCTGGTTGCGGAATTGTATGAAATATCCATTGTAGTTTCCCTGTGGTTACATCAAATGCACGTATATGCCCGGATGCCGCCTGCGGACTCTCACTCACACGGGTACCCATGATGATGAGATTATTAAATATAATGCCCGGAGATGTAGCACTTACAAAAAGATCTTTCGCACCGCTGCCTAACCCGTCATGCAAATCAAGCTTTCCCTGGCTGGCAAAACTTTTTACCAGTTTTCCGGTTTTTGCATCCACACAATGTAAATAAGTACCAGCCGAGTAAAAAATTCTCTCACCATTATCGCCGCCGTTATAGTAAGTAACTCCCCGGCAGTTATTCTGATTGAAAAATTCCCTGTTACCTGTCAATGTATCAAAAGGATCAAATTGCCATTTGGCCATTCCGGTAGCGGCATCAATAGCAAATAATTGCAACCGGGGACTGGTGCCATATAAAACACCATCAATGATAATGGGATTGCATTGTATTTGCGAATGATTGGCAGTGTCTGCATCACCGGTATGATATTGCCAGGCAAGTTGCAATTGTTTTACATTGTTTGTATCTATCGCCGTCAATGAAGAGTAGTGGATGTTTTCATTTGATCCCCGGTATTGCTCCCAGGTATCGTAGTTCTTTATATGTTGACACCCAAAGCCTAATACCACAACTATCAGCATGCAATAGTTTTCGATTTTTACCTGCGTAATTTTCAGCAGCATAATAATTATCAATTTATGTTTCCACCTAACTATTTGCATAAAACAAGATTTTCAGTCAGCCAGTATTGCATACTTTTTTCCTTTTTCTGTCTTGAAGACTATCATATCATCCGCTGCACGGGAAATTGCTATCTGTTTTGACCCTTCAAATATTTTTACAAGCTCACTAATGTGAAGACGGCATTCATTTCCCAGTGTTGAATAAATAGTTGATGAAGCAAGCGCATGCTTATGCCAGGCAATATCAACTACAAATCCACCCCGCGCACAAAGGCCCGTAACCATTCCTTCTTCAAGCCAGGAGGGCAAGGCAGGCAATAATTGAATTTCACCAGCCTGGGACTGTAACAACATTTCTGTAATGACCGCCGTAGCGCAACCATTGCCATTCAAAATGGTGGACGACCCTTCGGAATTAAACAAATTCGGAAACAAACCATAATTATTGGCCGATTCTTTTTCTGCATCCACATAACGCAACTGGTTTTGCAGGGTTTGCCAGGCGCTGTCGCCTTCGCCCAAGCGAGTCCAACAGGCAGCTTTCCACGCAAATCCCCAGGAGCAGTTTGTTTTCATCCGCAACGACAATGCTTTTTTAGCAGCTATCGCAAGTGCAGGCGTATGTAATGATGAAATTTCATTTCCGGGGAAAACAGGGTACATATGAGAAAGGTGCCGGTGCGCAGGATCTACCGCTTCCATTCTTCTTCCCACTCCAGCAGTTGTCCTTCGCTACCAATTTTATATGGCGCAAGCAGTTTCAAAGCACGTTTTAGCTTGATGGAAAACTCTCTGTCAATCTGCAGTATTCCAGCAGTAGTTATGCATTGGGTAAACAATTGTTTTATTAAAGCGATGTCAGCAGTGGTGTTGCTGCTTACCATCGCTGTATCTCCATGCTTTGTAATAAAAGTATTTTCAGGAGACACGGAAGGCACGGAAATTAAGTAACCATTTTTATCCTTTATAAGCCAGTCCAGGCAAAACAAAGCAGCGCCTTTCATAACAGGCCATGCGTGTTGCAGCAGAAATTTTTTATCGCCGTTAAAAAGGTAATGATCAAATAAGTGGGCGCTTAACCATGGACCTGACATATTCCAGTTGGCCCAATGCGGGTTACCGCTCCCATAATTACCAACCGGGCCGGTTTGCCGCCATATATCTGTATTATGATGCGCACACCAACCTTTCATTCCATAATTTATAGCAGCTGTTTGTTTTCCATTGATGGAAAGATCTTCTATAAACTGGAGAAAAGGCTGGTGCATTTCTGAAAGATTGGTAGTTTCCACAGGATAATAAAACATTTGCGCATCGTGGTCAATACACCAGTTTGAACTGTATTCAGGGCGAACTTTATCATTCCAGATGCCCTTCAGGTTTACCGGTTGACCACCTGGTCTGGATCCTGCTATTAAAAGATAACGGCCATACTGAAAAATGGTAGCAATCAATTCAGGATCTGCATAATTTTCCATTTTTTTCATGCGTTCGTCTGTGGCTAAATCTCTGTTGATACTTTCACCCAGGTTTAAATGCACCCTGCTGAAAACAGGGTTATAGTCAGTCAAATGATTTTGCAATAATTGCTGGTATGATTTTGTAGCAGCAAGCATTATATCAGCAGAGGACTGTACAGCAGGATCTTTTCCATGCAATCCTGGTGATTTATCAAACCCATTGTAACTGGTTGCTGCAGCAATAATAATAGTGGTGGCGTTCGCCCCCTCAACGTGGATTATGTTATTTACACAATGCACTACGCCGCCATTCGCGTGTACCAGCAAATGCACTTCAAAATTCATTCCCTCCCCGTTTTCATCTTTTGCATATTGTATGGCTGCTGAATCTTTTATCTTCCATAAATAAACGGGATCTACATGTTGCGGACATTTTCCTTTTAGTACAATATGATTGACTGAGATTGTTTTCAACTTATAATGCAGCTTACTGGTAAGTTGAATAGAAAAAGAAACCGCGTTCCTGGCTTCACTGGTATCATGGTAAACAATTGCCCGATCCGGGAAACTGGCGAATACAGTGCGGGTATACCTATTTCCGTTACTTGAAAAACTAATTTTGCTAATTGCGTTATCAATGTTCAACTCCCGCAAATAATTTGATGAATCCTGTATATTCTCATAGGCGATGTTCAAATCTGCCATCGGCAAGTAAGACTCTGTATAAGGCCCCTGCATAAATTTAATGAGGCTGTCAGCCAGCTTATACTTTTTTGCAGCAACTGCTTCTCTTACGAATGGTAAATATTTTTTTGCTTCCGGGTTGTTCCAATTACGGGGAGCACCTGACCAAAGTGTTTGTTCATTTAATTGAAGATGTTCTTTTAAGACGCCACCAAAAATCATCGCGCCCATTCTACCATTTCCGACAGGAAGTGCCTCGTTCCAGTTCATTGCCGGATGTTTATACCACAACCGGGTAGCGTAAGCAAAATTGTTTGCAATTTTCTTTACAGGATGTACAGAACTTGTACATAAGAAAATAATTACCAGGAGCAGCCATTGCATTTTCATACCATCGTAAAATTATAAATCGATTTCCCGTTTTGTACCACTGCGGCTTACCACCACCAGTTTTTTCATTTTATCATTGACAACTATAAATTGCGACGATTGAGAAAGAAAAGAATTCCCATAATATATTTCTTCTTTCCTGGTAGCGCCATTTTGTAAGCTGATAAAAATCAGCTGGTCATCATTTTTTAGTCCAATCAACCGCTTCGCAGGCGGTTTGTTTCGAAAAACTTTTAAAGCGCCTTTATTTTGAGAAGCAACTACTAAAAAATTATTACCTGTAGTTTTCAATTGAATCAGCGCTTTGCCATCGCCGGGTATATTGATGCCGCTTTCAAGCGCTGTCTTTGCTGCAAAGTTTCCTTTACCATCTCCTGTTATCAGCAGGCCATTAAAGGCGTCGTACTGCCCATTGGTTACTTCATTACCAAAATCATTACCTGTAATTAGTACATCCAGGTTCCCATCATTGTTAAAATCACCCACCTGCATGCCAAACAATGGCGCTAATTGCGCGGCAACAGGCAATGGTTGCATAATAAATTTACCATTGCCCATATTTTTTATAAATACGCTCTTAAAATTATTAGCATGAAGTTTATAAGATCCTTTCATTTGTTCATCTGTAAACATTTGTTGAAAATCTGCATTTCCAAAATCCTTGTAGGTTAAAAATTTCTTTTTTAAACCCGGCAACTGGTTCATGATATCATCGCGGTTGAATGCGGTATATTCTTTTTTTACGCCGGATGAATTTTTTAAAAAAGTTGTAATAATCGCATCCGGGCTCCCATTGCCATCAAAATCTTTTGTGTAAATATTTACAGGGTATTGATCACTCGCCCTAAAAAAAGAATTTTGTCCAAGGTTGCCAGCGATATAATCAATGTCGCCATCGTTATCAAAATCGCCGGCAACAATACTATTCCACCAACCGAACTGATTCCCCAGTCCTGATTGTTGTGTTATATTTTCAAATTTTCCGCGGTTATTTTTTAAAAAAGTGATGGGCATCCATTCGCCTGCCAGTATTAAATCAACCTGTCCGTCATTGTCGAAATCAGTCCATACCGCATCGCATACCATCCCAATGTTTTTCAATGCCGGCGCAATGTCAGCAGTAACATCAGTAAACTTAACTTTTCCATTCTTTGAATCATTCCTGTAAATAAATGAACTCACGGGCAAGGGATACTGGCCCGGCAAACACCTGCCGCCAATAAAAAGATCCAGGTCACCATCATTATCAAAATCCACGGCTTTGACACAGCTTTTGCTTGTGTAGTTCACGGGCAGTGCGCCGCTTGTATCAAAAGAAAAATTCGCTTTGCCATCATTGATAAACAACTGGTCCTGGTAATTTTTTGTATTGGCAGCGTACTCATTGCTACCACTTGCACAATACAAATCCAAATCCCCGTCGCCATCTGCATCAAAAAGGAGCAGGCCCATATTGTCGGGTTTTCGTGGATCCTTTCCTGTTATAGCGGGCATCTCTTTTGTAATAAATTTTCCATTGGCCTGCTGCAGCAAAAATTTCCCCGCATTATCACCGGCGCCACCGATTACCATATCGTCAAGCCCATTGCCATCAATATCTCCGGCTGCCAGTCCCGGGCCATATTGTGATAGTTTGTGCGGTAATAAGCGTTCCTTATCAAAGTCTATGTAATCCATTTCCTGGTGCCTGTAATCCACACCTGTTTGCCGGGTGACATCAGTGAACATGGCGGCGGTTTCTATTGCTGGATTATCCCAAACATATACGCTGTTAGCGTTTTGAATATTAACCGTAAGCAGTTGATTGGCAAGAACGTTCACCAACTTTTGCTTTTTATTTCCCGGCCAGATGATAAAAACAGAGTCAATAACAGCTACACTCCCCACGCCAAAAAAAGCTTTGGTATCACCGGTAGAAAGATAACCACGGTAAGGCGAATTTTCATAGACCTGTTTTTTTCCGTTATCATAGTAAATTTCTGCCCAGGCACCTATACCAAACCTGTTCTTATTATCTCCGTAAAATTGTATTGCCAAATAGTTTGCAGCTTCACTTTTTGTTGTCCTGGTTGTATTCTCATATACAAAAGCCTGTTCATTTATGTTATTTACAACATAATCGAGATCGCCATCATTATCAAGATCGATACAGACCGCTCCGTTAGAAAAAGAAGGTTCACTCATACCCCAGGACGCTGCAGCATTGTTAAACTGAAGGTTACCTTTGTTTTCAAACGCGTAGTTTGGAATTTTGATAGCAGGTATTTGTTCAATGAGTTGTTTTTTTGTCATTTTTTTTGCTTCTTCATTTCTAAACGAAGCAAAGTCATGATCGGTCACATCTTTTGGATATCCGTTGGTAATTAATATGTCGCGGTTGCCATCGTTGTTAATGTCGGCTATCAGGGGACTCCAGCTCCAGTCTGTTTCAGCAACCCCTGCATAGAAACCAATATCACTAAATACAGGGTGTAGTATTGAATCATTGCTGCCCGTAACAGGTCCCGAATTTAACTGCAGCGTATTGCGAACGTACTGCAGCAGCATGTCTTCATAAAGCATGTTCTGGTAAATAAAATAATTATTACCATTCATATTTTTTTTCTTCCGGT
>JBDUAY010000044.1:0-20630 GCA_040004415.1 Bacteroidota bacterium
GCTAATCAGGTTTTTCATCAGTAGATTGGTTTGTTGGCAAAATATCGATCGCTCAGCATCTTATCTTCACCATAAATATCGTCATAAAATTTTACGTTTCCATGTATGCCCGTGCAACCAAAATAACGGATGAAAACGGGCAGTTTTGTTCTTACCAGGATCGTATGTTTTTCTTTTCTTTTCAGGTATGCCTTTAATGAATCCGATTTAAAGGTAGTTACATTGGGAGCCGCATTAAGGCTGTCATTATTTATGATGAAATGAGCCAGCTTATCCCATTTCTGAACGCGTACGCAACCATGGCTCAGGGCCCGGAAGGTTCTGTCGAAGAAATATCGTTGATTGGTATCGTGTAAGTAAACCGCGTACTTATTATTAAAATTAAATTTCAGGATTCCCAGCGCATTATCATCGCCACTACCCTGCACAACTTTATACGGAATGCCCTTTGTATATTTCGCCCATTTTACCGAAGATGCGTATACTTCATCGCCTTTTTGATTGATAAGGCTAAATCCTTTTTTCTTCAGGTAGTTGGTATCTTTTTTAAGACCGGGCAACACTTCTTTTACAATAATGCTTTCAGGTATCGTCCATTGCGGATAAGTAACCATATCCGTTATTTTGCTGGTCAGCAGTGGCGTACGCGTAAGTGGTTTGCCCACTACAATTTTTGATTCCAGTACTAATGTGTCATCATTCCACAATTGCAGATAAAAACCCGGAAGGTTCACCCATATAAACTGGTGCGGCAAAGTATCCGGTAATAATTTATACCGGTCAAGGTTAACCGCAATTCGCTTAAATTTCTGCCAGTCGGTGTTATTTAAACTACCCACGGTTTTTTCACCAATCTTTCCTGTTACCGGTATACCGTGTTGTTTCTGGTATTTTTTAATAAGATCTTTTAAAGAAGAAGAGTCGCCTGCAGGCATGGTAAGGCCAAGTTCCGCCAGTCTTACGGCCACCTGTTTCATAAGTGCTGATGAATCTTTATTTGGGTACACCACATAAGTTGCTGGCTTAAAATCAGCTGAATCCAAAAAATGCTGAATGCCTGCTTTCAAATCAGTATACCCCCTCAATTTTGGCTCAAGCTGTTCCAATGAGCCACGTATGTTTTTTTGGGCGATGGCATCCTGGAAATTCTTCAATAAAAAGGTATCGCTTCTCATTAAAGAATCACTGCGCAGGGTTACGCTGTCTCTGGCCATGCGGCCGGCACCCAGGTCCCTCGCCATACTTATATAGGCATCCGTGAACATAATATCGGCCCTGGTCCATAAAGCCGCATTTTTTTTATGCAATGAATCTGAGGCCATGCCATTGTGGATGTTTGTTAGTGAGGGTGCATTGTAATCTGAAGGAAACAATCCATAGAGCTTTGCACCGCGAATGAGCGCATACAGTGAATCAGCAATGGGATTCCATTTCTCGTCGGAACTCCAGATCGGGCGGAAATTTCCAGCGGTGTAAATTTTATTTACCAAATCAGCATGCAGTAACACCACAGAATCGTTCAGTTTTCCATTGTTTTGTATAACGTACTGCACGATAGCCGGCAAAAGCTCGGCTATTTTTTCATCAATTTTTTCGGGGATCTTTACCACCACTACTTCGGGTGGTTTTTGTTCAGTATTATTGCAGCTTAACAGGCAGCCAACAATAAAAAAAAGCCAAAAATTCTTACTTACGTGATAAAAAAGGTTGCCAGGGGTTATGTTCGTCATATTATTATGTAAAAAGATACTGTAATTTCGAAAAAACCAAATTTTATCAATGAATTTACTCAAACAAAGGTATTTTTTATTAACAGGGTGCCTGATTTGCAGCTGTTTGGTTGTTTTCAGTCAAGACATACAACCGCCGCTAAGTAAATATGGCATACCGGTAATAAAAGACCTGGCGATGTATGAAGCTACAGTGAAAGCGGACAGCAATAAGCAGATGGTCGAGATAAAAAGCGTCATTCCAAATATTGTATACGATTTGAAGTACGCTTCGGACAGAAATTTTATGCGCCGGAATATGTACCCGTTGCGGACCAATTATACCTTCTTGCGGTTGCCGGCTGTTAAAGCACTGGCGCTGGTACAAAAAGAATTAAATGAAAAAGGAATGGGTTTGAAAATATATGATGCGTACCGACCCTATTCTGTAACCGAAAAATTTTGGGAACTGGTACTGAACGAAAAATATGTAGCTGATCCTAAAAAAGGAAGCGGGCATAACCGCGGACTTTCCGTTGATCTCACCGTTATTTATTTACACACCGGCAAGGAAATACAGATGCCTACTTATTTTGATAATTTCAGTGATACTGCCCATCACAGTTTTATGAACCTGCCATTTGACGCATTGCAGAACCGGAAAATGCTAAAAGACACCATGGAAAAATATGGCTTTAAAATGTTTGAAACAGAATGGTGGCACTATTCCTGGCCCGACGATAAAAACTATTTTGAAGCGATGGACATATCTTTTTCAGACTTTAAAAATATTGATAAGGATAAGAAAAAGTAGCACGATGTAACAGCTGCGGGGTCTAGTTGAAAATAACCTTGAAAAACCATCATTTAAATTTCTGCGTTTTCTCATCGCCGGTAATATCCGACCCGCTTCTTATCTGGATTTGAGCATGGCAAATCCATTCATGACAACTTTTGCTGAAAAGATATTCATTCACACTGTCAATCACTTTCATCACTTCTGCATAGGTTCCTGCCAGCTCGGTAGCGAAAGGCCCAACATTATATTTTATTCCTGAAAGCCTGATGACGTCAATTGCTTCATCAACCCATTCGTACGGGTGTTTATCTTCTACGACAGGCAGGATCTGCAAAGAAGCGTTCACAAGAAAATTATGCATGGCACATTTAAATTTTTTCTACGTCAATAACAGCATCTACATTAAGAGGGCCGTAAATATGCGGAAAAGTATCTTCGGTTGAAGGCGACCATTCATAGATAAAACGGCTGGTAAGTCTATCTGTATCGATGGAAAGTCTTAGCAGGTTTGATTTGTTAGCGAAATAACGTCGCAGCACACCCGCAACCTGTGCATCGTCTGTTGAACAATGAATGAAACCTTCCGCCTGCAGTGAAGGAGAAGTATACGATCCTTTTTCTTTGGCCGATTGCCATTCTGCTTCCGTAGTAACATGATAAATAACTGGCATAATGACAAGTTACAGTATTCTTTTAATATGATGTTCCAGCATCATTAAATCGACCAGCACAAGGGCGGTAACTGCTTCCAGCACCACTGGCACACGTAATGCGATACATAAATCATGACGGCCCTTTACTGAAAAGGTTTCTACTTCGTTGGTTTCCCAATTCAGTGTTTGCTGTTCTTTTGGGGTGGATGAAGTTGGTTTAACGGCAATTCTAAATACAAGTTCATTGCCATTGGTAATGCCCCCCACTACGCCACCTGCATGATTTGTTTTTGTTTTACCGGTTTTATCTTCAATAGCATCATTGTGTTCAACACCAAACATTTTTGCAGCGGCAAAACCGGTCCCAAATTCAATACCACGAATGGCAGGTATAGCAAATACGGCATGACTGATAACCGATTCGACGGAATCAAAAAATGGTTCTCCTAATCCAACCGGCAAACCATTTACCCTGCATTCTACAATGCCGCCGATAGAATCTTTATTATCGATTGCTTTTTGTAAGCCTTTATCCAAATCTGTTTCGCCGCCGATTTCAAGAATGGTGGCCGCGACCTGTATGCCTTTCTGCTCCGGTTGGTGTTTTTGTTCAACCTCACCCAAACCCTCTACCTGGGAGAGGGCTTCTTCCAGTTTTCGAAGAACCTGTGGCAGCTGGCTCAGTACTTCGTCGTTGGTTACCCTCATCATCTTATAACCGTGCTCATTTAGCCATCGGGTTCTTTGTTCATCATACTTTTGTTGTTCTTCGGGGGTATGATAACCACCATCAATTTCAACCATTAACTTTTTATCGAGACATACAAAATCAGGGATATATCCAGCAATTGGATGCTGCCTTCTGAATTTAAATCCGTTTAATTTTCTATTCCTCAATTCTTGCCATAAAATGTTTTCTGTTTCAGTGGGTTGCTTACGGTTTTCTTTAGCATAATTACTCGCACTTATCCATTGATCAATGGTATTTGTAATATAACCAAAATCCGAAACATGAGAAGCTCCGCTCTCTTTTGGAGAGGGGCCGGGGGTGAGGTCAGTCAACGCCAACAACTTCTTTGCGATAACACCCACGGCAACCAAACAAACTGTTAGCCTGCCACTAAAATGTCCGCCGCCCCTGAAATCTTCGAAACCACCAAACTTTGCATGTGCAACAAAATCTGCGTGGCCCGGGCGGGGAACTGCACGCTGCTTTTCATAATCGCCACTACGGGTGTTTTTATTTTCAAATAAAATGGTAATGGGCGCGCCGGTTGTTTTACCATTGAAAATTCCGCTTTTAAAAATGGGCAGATCTTCTTCTTTACGCGGCGTAGTTCCCTTTTGTGTTCCGCCCTTTCTTCTTTCAATATCTTCTAAAAAATCTTCTGCTGATAAAGGTAACCCCGCCGGACATCCATCAATATTAACACCGGCAGATTCGCCATGCGATTCACCAAAAATGTTCACGCGAAATATTCTTCCAAATGCATTCATATGTACTGCCCTAACCGGGTGTTTGTAATTGTAAAACGAATATAAACGATAAAGGTTTTTGCGTTGCAGGATGGAGCGGTTCTTTTATCTCAATAACTTTTAACCCTGCTTCTGCAAATAACGAATACCAGTCGGCCAAAGTACGAAAATACCAATTGTACGGCTTTATAAAAGCTCTTTTAAAACCATTCCAGCTACCTTCTCTCCATCCGCTGCGCTCATTGTCTTCAATAGCAGCTGTGTGCAATGTTTGTATAAAAACGAATCCGTCTGTTGTTACGTACCGGCGCAATGATTTTAATAAATTTTCTGAATCATTTTTATCGAGCAAAGAAAAATTCATGACGGCTGCATCAAAAGAACCAATCGCTAATTGAATTCCTTTTGCAAGACTTGCGTATGAAGCAAGCTGGTAAAAATTTCCATCCTTTTGAATGGCATTTTCAATAAGTGCAGGAACAACATCTACGCCATAAGAAAGTTTGCCATAACTGCGAAGCGTTCCCGCAAGCCATCCTTCACCGCAACCGATATCTAAAATTGTATTGACAGGGTACGATAAAATACTTTGTATAACAGCCTGGTTGGTGCATAATTTCCGGCTTTCAATTTCTGCATTATCAATAACGGCAATCCAATTGTCTGCATTGGCAAACCATGATTCAATTATTTTATCAGCTTTACCCATCGGGCGGTATTAATGATTAACAGGTGCGCCGGTGTATTGCAATGTTGCGCCTAACTTTTCCAGGTGCTCATAAAAATCGGGATATGATTTATTGATGGCATCTGCTTCTTCAATCACCACTTCGCCACCGGCTTTCAATGCAGCTACTGCACAGGCCATTGCAATACGATGATCATGCCGTGAATGCACCATTGCCCCTTTTAAACCAGTTCCGCCTTTAATCAGCATTAAATCATCCTGCAATATTATTTCAATTCCCAGCTTACGAAATTCTTCCTGTAACGTTAATGCACGGTTGCTTTCTTTATGTGTCAGGCGGCTGGCGCCTTCAATAGATGTTGTACCGTTGCAACACGCGGCCAGTGCTACCAGCGGCGGAAACAGATCCGGGCAATCTGTTGCATTAAAATGAAATGCTTTAAGGGGCAATGGCCGCAATTCAATTTGTGCTGGCTCGATAGAAATGCCGGCACCACAATCTATCAACGCCTGTAATACTGCCTTATCTGCCTGTGTAGAATATACGTCCAATCCTTTCACTGTAATATTGCCGGCAATGGCGCCCGCTACTAACAGGAACGCGCCACCGCTCCAATCACCTTCCACGGTATAATGGTGAGCGGTAAGTGGTGCGTCGTGCGTTGTTTGACCAGCAGCGAAATAGAATGATTGATAATTTTTGTTTTCCGGAACTTTTAGTCCGAATTGCTTCATTACGTTCAACGTAAGATCAATATAGGGGCGGCTTTTTAAATCAGTCACCGCAATGGAAACATCTTTTGCATCAGCTGCAGCATATGCCATCAGCAAACCGGTCAGAAATTGCGAACTGAGTGATCCATCAACTGTAATATTTGCCGGCTCAACCGGGCCTTGTATAATCAATGGCAGCTTGCCTTTCCTGCTCTGCACTTTTACCCCCAGCTGCGGCAACACTTCATCAAAGAAATTCATTGGCCGGGTAGCCAGGCTCCCATTTCCGTTTATGGTAATTTGTTTTTCGCTCAATGCCACCAGCGGTGTAAACATGCGGATACTTAAACCACTTTCACCACAATTAATTTCATCTGAAACAGGCTTTACACCTTCACTGGTAATTATTAATTCATCATTATTAATTGTTACTGCTGCGCCAAGCCGCTTTATAATATCAACTGCGGCTTTATCGTCGTTTGAACGACCGGGATTTTTAATTACACTTTTTCCTTTTATTACCAATGCCGCTGCACAAGCCCTTTGCATAGAACTTTTAGACGCAGCGGCCTGTATCGTTCCTGATAGTTGAGATGGTTGAATGGTTGCTGTCATGCCCCGATACCCACTAGGGGAACTTTAAATTTATTAATAATAATTTCCAGGCTTTTTAAAGGGATGGATTTAATAACACCTTTTCCAATTTTTTCCAGCAAAATATAACTGATGTCTTTTCGCTCGCGCTTCTTATCCATCTTCAATACAGTAAAAACTTTTTCTTTATCAAACTTTGTAAAAGCTGGCAGTCCGTACTGATGAATAACTTTTACCACCCGTTCTGTTTGCTTAAACCCGGCTAACTGACTGGAGATTTCCGCTGCGTACGCCATCCCAATTGATACTGCATGTCCGTGTGATAATTGATATTGATTTTCCAGCGCGTGGCCCAGCGTGTGACCGTAATTCAATAATTTTCTTTCCCCTTTTTCAAACTCATCATTTTGTACCACCTTTATTTTTATCCTGGCATTGCGTTCTACCAGCGCGGCAATGAGTTTTTTATTTTTTTGGACCGAGGCAAGATCATTTTTTTCGAGGAGGCTGAACATCGCAGCATCTTTTATGCAGGCATGCTTTATAATTTCTGCAAAACCATTTTCCCATTCGGCATCCGGCAAACTTTTTAGCAGGCTTACATCGTACAACAAAAAATTAGGTTGACGAATAATACCCACCATATTTTTATAGACGCCTGCATCAATACCATTCTTACCCCCAATACTGGCGTCTACCATCGCCAATAAAGTAGATGGCACAAATCCAAATGCAATGCCCCGCATATAAACGGAAGCCGCATAGCCGGTAATATCAGTTATTACACCACCGCCCATACCTATCAATGTTGTTTTGCGATCGGCTTCCAGTTGTATTAACTGATGAATAATATTATCAACCGTGGCCTGAACTTTATATTCTTCACCTGCTTTCAACACAATCGTTTTCCACCCTTTTAACTTCGCAGAATGTGCAGCGGCAATATTTTCATCGGTGACGATAATCGCATTTTTTTTATCGGCTAGTTTACCCAACTGCGCAAATGCGGCATCAAAATAAACGGTGGTAGTTGCGTAATTGAATTTAAATTGAGTACCCCCAACCACTGAAGGGGAGCGTTTTCGATCCATGAGATAATTTTTCTTGAATGGAAGTACAATGCCCGCAGAAAAAATCTGCTTCAATAGTAAAGTCGTTGACACAAAACATTCCCGCTCCAAATCTTCCCGTCCGGCGTAAGGGGCGTGTCCTAGCTATTCATTATTTTATTCTGGTGATTGATACTTTCCATGTGCACCGCGTCCAGGTATTTGGTAATAAATTCTTTCCCTAATCCAAGTTTTTCTCCACGGTTGAATGCCCTTTCCAGGATTTCATTCCAGCGGTTGGTCTGCAAAATGGTAATACTATTTTCTTTTTTGTATTTACCAATCTGATCAGCAATCTTCATACGTTGTCCGAGTATCTGCATCATTTCATCATCCAGGTGGTTGATTTGCTGACGCAATTTTTCCAGCGCTGCATGATAGGCATCAGAATTTACATCTTCTTTTCGCCAAACAATCGCATCCAGCATTTCTGCAAGCGTTTCAGGTGTTATCTGTTGTTTTGCATCGCTCCAGGCATTGTCAGGATCAATATGACTTTCAATCATCAAGCCATCAAAACCAAGATCAATTGCCTCCTGTGCTACTTCCTGCAAAATATCCCGGCGGCCGCAAATATGAGAGGGATCGTTAATGATCATCATATGCGGATTGCGGCGTTTCATTTCAATTGCCAAATGCCACATGGGCGCATTGCGGTATTCTGTATTTCCGTAAGAAGAAAATCCGCGGTGTATTAAACCGATTTGTTTTACACCAGCTCTTGCCACACGTTCTACTGCACCGGTCCACAATTCGAGATCAGGATTGATTGGGTTTTTTATTAATACAGGAATATCCACGCCACGTAATGCATCGGCTACTTCCTGCACACTAAATGGGTTAACCGTTGTGCGCGCACCAATCCACAAAACATCTACATCAAAAGTGAGTGCATCTTCAACCTGTTTGCCGGTGGCCACTTCCACTGTTGTTGGCAAACCGGTTATTTTTTTAGCCTGTTGCAACCATGGAAGTCCTTTAGCACCAATGCCTTCAAATAAACCGGGCTTTGTACGCGGCTTCCAGATACCTGCACGCAGCATATCTATTTTGCCCGTGTTGGCCAAACGTTGGGCGGTTGCTATTGTCTGTTCTTCGGTCTCAGCACTGCATGGACCGGAAATGATTAATGGACGCTTGTTCCATTTCTCCTGTACGAGTTCTTTCATTGTAGTTGCTATTGCTTGCATTTTGATAGATTGTAAAGTTAAGCCCTCTGATCCAAACGGGATAATCGGGTGTTTTAATTGTTTAATAACTATGGTACCGGCAATGGTAATTCTATTTGGCATTCTTGCGTCGCACACTTCTGCTTTGGTAATTCTACTCAGCACTTTTGCCCCCATATTCTCCGCTACATCCTTCCATTTTTTAATTTTTCTTTTTCTGCATCATCCAAACATCAGCCCGAAAAATTCATTCTGTCGGGAAGTTTGGCAAGAATACAGCTAGTGCAACGTCCGGTATTTCGTGCAGCACTCCGTTGTATATGTATTAATTATGATAACGCATATATTTTAATGACTAACCGTCCTGAGCAATTCATCTAATACTGGTTTTATTCTTGTATACGCCTGTTCATTTGCATCAGGACCTGTGCTTCCCCCCATCCAGGCTTTCACAATTTTTCCATTCTGATCAATAACAAAAGTGGTTGGAAAAGATGCTACCCCAAATTCATCCGTGGTGAAAGCAGCGTTGTAAATAATGTCAAAATTAAAAGGCCTGCTTTTTAAAAAATCTGTTACCGTCCATTTTTGATCGTGCGTTACAGATAAGAAACGTACATTTTCATTTTTATATTCGGTGACCAATTTGTTCAGTGCTGGTATTTCTGCCACACAAGGAGAACAAGCCACAAACCAAAAATTAATGACGAGCACTTTTCCAGCCAATACTCCTGCATTGATTTTTTCTCCGGCCAATGTTCGCTCTTTAAAATATGGGATGGTTTTTCCTTCTGCACACTTCAGCCAATCGGTATTGACCCGCGATAATTTTTTCATCGTTTCCTGATCCATATCAGGCCCAGGTGTGATACCACCCATTTGTCTTTTGCGCTCGTTATTGCATGTATTTAAATTGCCCTGCGCTGAAACAGGATGCATAAAAAGTATTGCAGCGAAAGATAAAACAATGGCTTTCTTCATATCACAAAGTTTATTTTATTATCCTCCGTATCTTATTCGCATCTTCAATCAGCTGCAACAAATAACCATAATTCTCTTTCTCCAAACACGCCTTGAATTTTTTTAGTTGAGAAATATGTTCATTCAAAACATCCAGCACATTCTCACGGTTCTGCATAAATATAGGAACCCACATGGAAGGGTTACTTTTCGCCAACCGCACCGTGCTTTCAAAACCACCACCCGCCAGTTCAAAAATAGCGTCTTCTTCCTTTTCTTTTTCCAACACCGTATTCGCCAGCGCAAAAGAAGTAATGTGAGAAATATGACTTACATACGCCGCATGCATATCATGACTTACCGCATCCATGTACACCAAATGCATTCCAATTTGTTTATACATTTCCTCAACCGCCGCCAGCGCATCCGGATCGCTTTTTTCTTTCTCACAAATAACACAGGTACGACCAGCAAATGCATTATGCACGGCCGCTTCCGGCCCGCTGTATTCGGTACCCCACATCGGGTGCGTTGCTACAAAACGCCTGCGCATCGGATGATCAGCAATTGATTCACACAAAGCATTTTTTGTAGAGCCGGCATCTACTACAATTTGTTTATCGGTTACCAAATCCATAATCCGCTGCATCATGGGCAAGGTCACATCAACCGGTATTGCAACGTAAATTAAACCGCTTTTAGCAACAGCTTCAGCTAACGGTAATGCCTCATCAATTAATCCAAGTTCAAGCGCTTTGGCAATATTTTCGGGTGAACGGCCAACGCCCACAACATTTTTTACCAGGCCTTTTTCTTTCAGCGCAAGGCCAATAGAGCCGCCTATTAAACCAACCCCAATAATTGTAACTGATTCAAACATATCACGTGATTTATTTCACCAAACAATCTTTTACCCGTTTAATACTTTCTGTAATTTTTTCTTCTGCACAACACAGGCTAACCCGCACATATTTATCACCCGCGCTACCAAATATGCCGCCCGGCGTAATAAAAACATTGGCATTGTACAGCACTTCATCGCTCAATGCATAGCCATCTTTATACGTGGCCGGTATCTTCGCCCATACAAACATACCCGCCTGATCTGCAGAAAATTCACATTGCAATAATTCAAGCAGTGCAAACACTTTTTCTCTTCGTTGCCTGTATATTGTATTGACTGAATCGTACCAGTCTTTTTCCAACCCCAGCGCCTTTGCGGCAGCCAGCTGAACAGGTAAAAACATGCCGCTGTCCATATTGCTTTTAAACCGGAGCACTTCATCAATTCTTTCTTTTGCCGCACAAAGCATTCCTACACGCCAGCCGGCCATGTTGTGCGATTTGCTCAATGAGTTCAATTCTATAACACCATCTTTTGCCCCATCAATACTTAACAAACTCATCGGACTATCATTCAAAATAAAACTATACGGATTATCATGTACGAGTAAGATATTTTTACGTTTTGCCCATTCTACAAGTTTTGTAAAAAAATCTCTTGCAGGCAACTGGCCCGTGGGCATGTGCGGATAATTTACAAACATCAGTTTCACTTTGCTCAAATCAGTTTTATCCAGTACACTAAAATCGGGCAACCAATTATTTTCCGCTGTTAACTCATATGCTTTTATTTTTCCGCCTGCTAATTTAACGGCGCTGGTGTAGGTTGGATAACCCGGATTAGGAATCAATACTTCATCCCCGTCGTTCAGGTACGTCATGCAGATGTGCATGATACCTTCTTTGCTTCCTATCAATGGCAAGATTTCTGTCTCGGGATTTAGATCTGTATTATACCATGTTTTATACCAGCTACTGATGGCGTTTCGCAATACGGGCGAGCCTTTATAACTCTGGTAGGCATGCACATTTGGTTTAGCGCTTTCTTCCTGCAAAACTTTTATTACATCCGGGTGTGGTGGTTGATCCGGACTGCCAATACCCAGGCTAATAATATTTTTCCCCTGTTTATTGAGATCATCAATCTCACGAAGTTTTTTCGAGAAATAATATTCGCCAATACCGTCGAGTCTTTTTGATGTATTTATCATAAATGTCTGATGTCGCGATGTCAGATGTCTTTCAAGCAGCCATCCATCACTGTTTCGAAATAACTTTATAATTATCTTTTCAACCACTCACGCCTGACTATTCATGCCGCACGTTTCACACCGTCTTGCCCTTTCGGTACACCCCATACACTTTTACTTCTTCCGTCAATGGCTTTATCGCATCCATCACTATATTAAATTGTTCCAGCGAATCAAATTCCATATCTGCATGAAAACTATATTGCCAGTCGCTGCCAGGAATAGGAAAACTTTGCAGCTTGCTTAAATTAATTCCACCTTCAGCAATTCTCGTAAGTACTTTTGCAAGACTTCCGCGTGAATGATCTGTGTTAAAATTAACCGACGCTTTATTGGGTGATTCCTGTAACACAACTTTATCTTCACGTTGTAATATTAAGAACCGGGTGTAATTATTTTTCATGGTTTGAATATTGGGCGCAATCATGTGCAGGTTGAACAACTCCGCCGCCAGTTTGCTGGCAATGGCAGCTACATGTTTGCTGCGGTGCTGCTGAACATGTTTCGCGCTCAATGCCGTATCTTCTGTTTCAATCAGCTTCCAGTTATATTTATCAAGAAAACCAAAACACTGCTGAATGGCCATGGGGTGGGAATGCACTTCACGAATGTCTTCTAATTTTACACCAGGATTCACCATCAGGTTTTGCCGTATTTGTAAATATATTTCACCTGCAATTTTAAGATTGCTTTTTTTAAGCAGGTTATAGTTAGGAAGAATGCTGCCAGCAATGGAATTTTCTATGGCCATAACACCACCATCACTTTCTTTTTTGTTGCCTGCAATTTTAACTACTTCGCGGAAAGTAGCACAAGGCAACACCGTAACATTTTTGCCAAAAAATTGCTGTGCAGCCACCTGGTGAAAACTGCCTTCATAACCTTGTATTGAAACGCTTGTGCTCATATTTAATTACCTCATCCCCTTTGGCGGCGGGGGTGCAGAAAACAAAAAATCCCCCGATGTTCGGGGGATTCTTTTATGTTGTTTACAAATTGCTTATTTTTTGTTTCAACAAAAGCATCCCCGCTTCTCACTAAAATAGAAGAAGTAGAAACTAAAACCAAAATATGCTTTGTTGATTGCCATTACCACTCAAAAATAGGAACTAATTGCAAAGCGCCAAAACTTTTTATACAAATGTTTGCGAAAGCTATTTCATCACAGTTAAAAGCTAACAGTTGTTATCCCAATCTGTTCATAATCCCGCCATCAATTTTCTTAAACAAGTGAAATGGCTTATAGACCCGCCAGTTATCAATCTGCATTAATTCAAGGTATCGGTTTAGCTTTGCTTTCTTAAAATCATGCTGGGTTTGTTCTGGCATGTTTACAATAACCACCCAACCATTTTCATCGGTTACTTCTTCAAACCATTCTTCGTAATAATCTTTTCCATCACTGTGAAAATTAAGAACGTTCTCCGCTATCAGTATAAATTTTGTAATACCCTGTTTAAAAAAGACATCTGCCACTTCACGTTTCAATTCCATAATATCATTTTCAATTGCATCATTCCATTCACCAATCAATTCGATGATTACATAATTTTCTTCATAGTCTGCCATGATCACCTTCAAATACAGTGTGCGGGATCCAAAATCATCCCACTGCGGATGGATATAATAATTGTACACGGTTTGGGAAAATTCAAACTCAGAATAAACCCTGCCATAGAAAGGAGATCGCTCATCTTCTTCGCTTATATAAATATGACGCCAATTGTAAAATGGTTCTATGTTCTGCATAATACTCCAATCATTGTTTTATAAATCAACTACATCGTAACGCATTGCGCATTTCTCCTGCGCACGCCTCTGTTTAGTGTCACATGCCATGCCGCATTTTTCAACACATAAAAAAAGACTGTAGCAATATACAGCCTTGACAATGCCTTATCCAAATATTTTTTATTGCGATCGGGGCGTTAATATTTAGCCGTTACCGCAGCTAATGACTTTCCGCTTCCACGGCTTTTTTCACGCTACCGTATTTCAGCAAAAGATTTTTTGCCGTAGAATAATCTGTGAGGCGCAATATATCCATGACCATTTTAGTGCCGCGGTCAACCAGCTTATCATTGCTTAGCTTCATATTCACCATCTTATTATCTTCTACCCTTCCAATTTGTATCATCACCGCAGTAGAAATCATATTGAGTACCAGTTTTTGTGCAGTACCGCTTTTCATACGGGTGCTGCCGGTCACAAATTCAGGGCCTACAACTACTTCAATAGGATATTCTGCCACGTCGCCCAGCGGACTTCCCGGATTACAGGTGATGCAACCCGTTACAATACCGCGTACACGACTTTCTTGTAATGCCGCAATAACATATGGAGTAGTTCCGCTGGCGGCTATTCCTATCACCACATCTTTATCGCTAATCAGATGTTCTTCCAGGTCAGCCCAACCCTGGGTGACACTATCTTCGGCATTCTCAACCGGCTTTTGAATCGCCTCTTCGCCGCCGGCAATGATGCCAATGACAAGTCCGTACGGCATGCCATACGTGGGTGGAATTTCGCTGGCGTCAAGAATACCAAGTCTGCCACTGGTACCTGCACCAATGTAAAAAAGCCTGCCGCCTTCCAGCATTTTATTACTGATAACAGATGCCAGTCTTTCTATCTGCGGGATGGCTTTTTCTACTGCAAATGGCACTGTTTTATCTTCTTCATTGATATGCTGCAATATTTCCTGTACACTCATCTTGTCAAGATTGCGGTACTTGCCTGGCTGCTCGGTAAATTTTTCAAAAGACATAGTTCTTGTTATCTATGGTATTCAATTAATCCTTCCATTGGGGTTTTTAATATTTTCCCCAATTCAAATTCATAACTATGACATAAATCTTTAATCACATCTTTGAATCCATGCGCCACGCTACCCACAAAATGAATAGGAAGTTTCCAGCTTTCTGAAAATTTACAAAGATGCGTAAAGAAAAAGTCGTTCAATCCGTCTTCGATAATGTTTTCAATCATATAGTGCCCGCGGTTCTCTGCTAAAAACAAACAAAAGCCGGCCAGGTAGCGGTTTGGCAGTGGTTTTTTATATACGTTTTCCAGGATTTCAGCCGCAGTGATTTTATATTTATCGTCAAACTTGTAACGTAAATCCTCATCGAATGTTCCGTACAAATAATATTGAATTACTTTTCTTCCGAGGTAAGTTCCACTGCCCTCATCGCCCAATACATAGCCCAGGCCCGGGCTATTTTTAACAATTTTTTTTCCATCAAAATAACAGGCATTGCTGCCCGTTCCAAGTATATTAGCAATGCCTTTGGTATGGCCGCAGGAAGCTTTGGCGATGCCGTTTAAATCGTGCTCAACTTGTATTTTCACACCGGGAAAAACTTTGCTGATGGCGGTTTTCATCATTTTAGCATTCCGTGGGTCCAGGCAGCCAGTACCATAAAAGTAGATATTTGTTATAGCCGGATCTTTAATTTTCGGTTGCAGTTCAGTACGCATGGTATCCTGCACCTGTTCGCTGGTTAAAAAATACGGACTCATGCCCTGGGTAAAAATTATTTTTTTTCGCCCGTTGACTAACAAACACCATTCGCACTTGGTTGAGCCGCTGTCTGCAATTAATATGGCCATAACATTATTTAGTAAGAACGAAGTTAATATTCCCTGCCTATTTACCATAAAACAAATATTCCCCGCCAGCTCTGCCTATTTCTGTTAAATTTGCACCCGAATTGATTAAGCTATGACGTCACAAAAAAAATTGAATACCTGGTTGCCACTTTTATTTGCGATAGTGATGATTGCGGGTATGTCTGTAGGTTATGCGCTGCGCGAGAATACCGCCCGTCCGGGTAGTTTGTTTAAACAACAAAAAACCGGTCCGTTGCAACAGGTGCTTGATTTAATACAACTCAAATATGTTGACCCTGTTTCGGCGGATACATTGGCAGACAACGCTATACAACAAGTACTCACCAAACTTGACCCACACTCTATTTATATACCAGCCAGTAACCTGGGAGAAATAAATGAGGACCTTCAGGGTAATTTCCAGGGAATTGGCGTTGAATTTAATATTTTTAGTGACACCGTAAATATTGTAACCGTCATGGAAAATGGCCCCAGCGATAAAGCCGGTTTGCAGGTGGGTGATCGCATTCTAAAAGTGGGTGATTCACTGGTGGCAGGAAATGGAATTACCACTGCCCGCATAAAAAAATTATTACGCGGGCCCGGGGCCAGCACAGTGGTATTAGCCATCATGAGAACTGATAAAACAATGCCCATCACGATACAGCGCGGGGTAATACCAATTGTATCTGTTGATGCAGCTTATATGATGGATAAACAAAGCGGTTATATCCATATCAATAAATTTTCTGAAACTACGTACCGGGAGTTCATGGAGTCGTTGGAGAAATTGCAAAAACAAGGCATGCAAAAACTGATGCTCGATTTACGCGATAACGGTGGTGGCATTTTGCAGGAAGCCATTGAAATGGCGGATGAGTTTTTAGATGGTACAAAACTGATTGTTTATACACAAGGAAATAACAGTCCAAAACAGGAATACCGTTGCAAAAGAGATGGCCTCTTTGAAAAAGGAAAACTAATAGTGCTTATTAATGAAGGCACTGCTTCTGCCAGTGAAGTATTAACGGGCGCGTTACAGGATTGGGACCGCGCAGAAATTATTGGCAGAAGATCTTATGGAAAGGGTCTTGTGCAGGAACAGTATGATTTATCTGATGGATCTGCATTGCGCCTTACAGTAGCACGCTACTATACGCCTTCCGGAAGAAGCATACAAAAACCATATAGTAATGGTGAAGACGCTTACGCCAGTGATATTGTTAACCGGTATCACAATGGCGAAATGACAAATGCCGACAGCAATCATGTGCAACAAAAGGGCAAAGCATTTAAAACCAAGGGCGGAAGGGACGTGTATAGTGGTGGCGGTATTATGCCGGATGTTTTTGTTTCTGTTGACACTTCTGTGATATCGCGAAATTTTGCAAGATTGTATACCAACAATACGCTGAGCAATTTTGCGTATCATTATTTTATGGACCACCGGGCAGAATTAAAAACGGTACCATCTGCCACTGTTTTATTTAATCAGTATAAAACGTCCGATCCGCTTTGGAACCAGTTTTCTGCCTTTGCTTTAAAAGACAGTGTAAACATCAGCGCCTTTACGCCAAAAGACAAAGCATTTGCACAGCAACGCCTTATCGCGTTAATTGCCCGCCAGCAGTGGCGCAACAATGGCTTTTATGAAGTGCTCAATGCAAATGATCTGACGGTGAAAAAGGCAGTGGAAGAGATAAACAAATAAGACGTGGATTTGGGAGGATTAAAAGGGTTTTTGGATGAGATTGTCTGAACTGAGATTTATCGGATTAGGGTCATTTATGGGATATTAAAAAAAAAGCGCGGTACTAACTGCATCCCAGAACTAAGCAATATTTTTCTCTCAAAACATCTCATCCATCACAGTTCACACAATTTCACGCAAAGACGCAAAGAAGCAAAGCAAAAACGCAGCAACTAATCCTTAAATACATTAATCCAAAGATTCCAAATTCAAACAACTATAGTCGCCGTCCAAACCAGATCATATCACTCTCCCATCTTTCCTGTCAATCCCATCCATCCCAGTTCAGACAATTTAACGCAAAGACGCAAAGAAGCAAAGCAAAAACGCAGCAACTAATCCTTAAATACATTAATCCAAAGATTCCAAATTCAAACAACTATAGTCGCCGTCCAAACCAGATCATATCACTCTCCCATCTTTCCTGTCAATCCCATCCATCCCAGTTCAGACAATTTCACGCAAAGACGCAAAGAAGCAAAGCAAAAACGCGGCAACTAATCCTTAAATCCATTAATCCAAAGAATCCAAATTCAAACAACTATAGTCGCCGTCCAAACCAGATTATACCTACTCTCCCATTTATCCTCTCAATCCCATCCATCACAGTTCAGACAATTTCACGCAAAGAAGCAAAGCAAAAACGCGGCAACTAACCCTTAAATCCTCTTAATCCCCCCAAATCCACGTCAACAAAAAAGCACCCATAAAGAGTGCTGTGAAGAATAAGGTGGGAAATTATATATGGAGTTATTAATTGCTCTTGTTTTCTTTATCTAACAATTCTTTTTTCTCAACTTTGTAAGAACCTACCAGGCCAACACCGCCGCCAATACCAGTAAAAGCAAACCATAAAGTTGGGTTTTCGTAATCGTGCAGCATATATTGAGTAATTGTATAAGCCAGTGTTAACCCAATACCAGAGCCAATCAATAATAAACCCCATTTAAGGTTTCTGTAAGGAGCAGGCCGGTTGGCAAACTCTTTGGGGTTAAGTCCTTTTTCTATCATCGCCATGTTTTCGCGGCTTTTTAAATATACGATACCAAAAATCATAGCAAACATAGTAGGAAACATAACCACCGGAACTAATATACCATTCATAATTTTAATTTTTATTTTTTATTGAAGTTGTTTGCGTTTGTTCTTTCTAAGACTACCTATCGTTCGCCCAGGTTACAGTCTTTAATAAATTTTTGAAAACTGCTTAAAGAACTTACAAGAACTATGACTACCCCTGTTACCTGCAGGTTACAACTCACCGGCAAAAAACATCGTTTTACACTGCTAAAGCGCTATTTGGGATGTTTCTGCTTGACCCGTACTATTAAATCGCTTTCCTTCGCCCTATATAATAAGTATCCCACCCCTTTAATTAACTGTAACCTTTTCCTATAATCATTAGTCATATAACCAGCAAATGCAAACCGGGCCAAACGATAAAGACATCATCAGCGTTGTTTTACAGGGCGATAAGCAGGCCTATGCTGTGCTGGTGAAACGCTATCAAAATTTTGTTTTTACCATTTGCCTGCGCTATACCAGCAACCGCGAAGATGCCGAAGAGATTGCCCAGGATATTTTTGTAAAGGCTTACCGTTGCCTGTCAGATTTCCGGGGTGATTCAAAGTTCAGCACCTGGCTGTACACCATTGTTAACACCAGCTGCATTACTTTTTTACGAAAGAAAAGATTGCAAACGCATTCGCTGGATGATGAAAAGGTTTTTGCAGTGGCTGATAATATTGACGGCGGCATGCGGGCAAACCAGGTTGAACAAAAATCAAGAATTGCCATGGTAAATGAAGCCATTAAATTACTGAGTGCCGACGATGCAAAAGTTATTACGTTGTTTTATAAAGGAGAGCAAAGTTTAGATGAGATTGGCGCGATACTGGGAATGGAACCTAATACAGTAAAAGTAAAATTGCACCGCGCAAGAGTGAGATTGAAAGATAAAATGGAAAAACATTTTGCGCAAGAGGTTAAAGATTTGGTTTGATGGAACCCAGATTTTTATTTCATGAACCAAACGGTAGTTCTTTGGTCATCACCGTTGCGTCGCACGCTTGTACGGCAAATCTTTTTTGAGCATTGGTTTTATTGTGGATCGCCGCTCTAAATGCCATGGCTGGTGTGTCGCCTGCCGGAATAGTATAACGGGTTTGAATCAAAATAGAATTAATTTTACAGAACATAAAATTTCCCCCGGGAAGATTATTATGGAAAACAACATAGAAGACCGTTTGTGGGATTATATAGATGGCAGCGCCACTGCAGAAGAAAAATCTTTTGTGGAGCAACTGATCACTACGCAGGAGGAATGGAGAAAAAAATATCATGAATTGCTCGACGTTCATCAGCTAATGAATACTTCGCTGGAACTGGATGAACCTTCCATGCGTTTTTCTCAAAACATAATGGAAGAAATTACAAGGCTGCAAATTGCACCAGCAACAAAAACATACATCAACAAAAAAATCATTTATGGCATTGGTATCTTTTTCGTACTCATGGTAGTTGGTACCGTTGTTTATGGCCTGGGCCAGGTTAACTGGTCGGCCGGTAGTTCATCCAACGACTTATTCACAAAATACAACCCCGGTAAAATAGATTTCAATAAATTCTTCAACAATACATTCACCAACATATTTATGCTGATCAATGTAGTTACAGGACTGATGCTGCTGGATATGTATTTGGGTAAAAAAAGAAAAGAACGTGGATTTGGGGGGATTTAATGGATTTGTGGATAAAATTGTCTGAACTGGGATTTTTTGGATTAGCACGATTTTTTGGATATTGAAAGATAAACCGCGACATCAATTGGATGCCGGAACAAAATAATGTTAACATACCATCTATCCCAAACATCTCACTCATCCCACTCATCCCAGTTCAGACAATCACGACAATTTCTTTTTCAGCTCTGCCAGCTTCGCCTGGAAAGGGTTCAATGGCGCTTCTTTTTGCTTTACATTTTTATTCGCCGGCGATGGAGCTATATTCGGTCTTCTCTCTCCACCTGCAACCTGCCGCTCATTGCTTCCCACCGTTTTCATCGTTAATGCAATCCGTTTTCTCGCCACATCTACCTCAGTAATTGTTACCATTACTTTTTGCTGCAGCTTCACTACCTGGTTAGGATCTGAAACATAGGTATTACTCAATTGAGAAATATGCACCAGGCCATCCTGCTTTACACCGATATCTACAAATGCACCGAAGTTGGTGATATTGGTAACAAGACCCGGAACCTGCATGCCCACTTTTACATCTTCAATTGTTTTTATGGTATCATCAA
>JBDUAY010000359.1:0-6120 GCA_040004415.1 Bacteroidota bacterium
TGAATTGAATGCAGACTATACCCGCGGAATGAATAACGTAAGCATGGATAATATTTTGGAAATAAAATTCAGCATATTCAAAAAAGGATTTCTTTTTGTGGCATCGTTTTTAGTGGTATGCGGCGGCATGGCTCAATCTGTCATCCGCAGTTATAAAAAAAATGCAGGTGATGTTGAATTTCTATTAGATAAGGGAAAAATGAAAATACGACTCTGTACAGACGATATTGTCCAGGTGCAGTATACGGTGTTTGACTCTTTGCCTGTTTTTAACTCTTTGGTCGTGAATAATCCATTCAGCCAGAAAGTTAATTTTGATGTATCGGAATCCGATAAAGATATTTTGATTCATACACATAGTCTGACCATTAACGTTAGCAAGGCGACAAGCAGTATCAGCTTTCTTACTGCTGCGGGCAAACTAATTACTTCTGAAGACAATGCCGATAACAAAAGTATGCATGAACAGAATGTTGCCGGCATCTCCACCTATAGTTGCAGTACCCAGTTTAATTCGCCTTCAGATGAAGCCTTGTTCGGCCTGGGTTGCCATCCCATAGATACCGGTGCCATGAATTATAAGGGTCGCGATCAGGATATGACAATTAAATATTTAACCGGCGCCATACCCGTATTGTTGTCTAGCAAAGGCTTTGGTTTGTTGTGGGATAATTATGCCGCGTCAAAATTTTATGGCGGTGAAGCAGGTAATACTAAATTCAAATACGTTTCCGAAAGTGGCAGACAAGTAAACTATTATTTTTTCTACGGGCCCGATTTTGATCACATCATTGATCTCTATCGTCAAACTACTGGCAAAGCGCCCATGTTTCCTAAATGGTCGTTCGGTCTTTTTCAGTCGCAGGACAGGTATATGAATCAGCAGGAAATAATCAGTGTAAAAGATAATTACCGTAAAAATCATATCCCGGTTGATGCAATTGTTCAGGATTGGTATTACTGGGATCCGTTACCTATTGGATCGCATGTGATGAACCAGGCGCGTTATCCCAATCCTAAAGCGATGGTAGATGAGTTGCACAAAGCAAATATGCATGCAATGATTTCTATCTGGCCAGTATTCGGAAAAGGCACACCAAATTTTGATGCGTTGCAAAAAATGGGAGGACTGACCAGTATTACCTGGGACAATGTAGTGACGCATACATTCGATACTTATTATGACGCGCACAACCCGGCGGCGCGTGATTTGTATTGGGAACAAGCTTCCGACAGCCTTGTTAAACGCTATGGCTGGGATGCCTGGTGGGTGGATCAGTGCGAGCCCGATAATGGCGCCCTGCTCAATGAACGCCGCAATGCTGATTTCTCTGTGGGTAAAGGGATTGACTACTTCAATACCTATTCGTTAGAACACAGCAAAGGGTTATACAAAGGTTGGAGAAGAGACATTCCTGGTAAACGCGCCTTCTTTTTAATCAGGCAGGCTTTTGCCGGGCAGCAGCGCAACGCAACAACATTATGGTCTTCCGATATCAGCTGCACATTTGCCTCCTATAAAATCCAGGTACCGCAGGGTATTAATGCATGTGCTTCCGGTATCCCTTATTGGACATCAGATATTGGTGGTTATCATTTTCATTGGCAGGCGCCTGACTGGTCACAGCCGGATAAACAGGAATTGTTTACACGCTGGTTTCAGTTTGGTGTATTTTGTCCAATATTCCGCATACATGGTAAGGGCGAGCGCGCATTGTTTTCTAAAAATTGGAGTGATGAAACAAAAAAGACTTTGCTTGATTACGACCAGTTGCGCTATCGCCTCTTGCCGTATATTTATTCGCTGGCAGGCCGTGTAACAAAAGAAAACTACACGATGATGCGCGCTTTGAGTTTTGATTTCCGTAATGATCCTGGTGTGTATCATATTCCTGATCAGTATATGTTTGGTCCGGCCTTCCTGGTAAGTCCGGTTACGGAACAATTGTATTCAATACCGAATGCAGTAACGGCCAGGCATACGCGCAATGTCTATTTGCCAAAGGCACCGCAATGGTATGATTTCTGGACGGGAGAAATACGCGGAGGCGGGCAAACTGTTGCTGCCGCGGCGCCACTTAATATTATACCGCTGTATATAAAAGCAGGGTCGATTGTTCCAATGGGCCCGGTAATGGAATATGCAACGGAGCGGTCTGCAGACACGCTTGAAATAAGAATATATGCAGGCGACGACGGAAAATTTGAGCTGTACGAAGATGAGAACGACAACTACAATTATGAAAAGGATCGGTTTGCTACTTTCACATTTTCCTGGAACGATAAAAAACAATTGCTGTCCATTTCAGATAGAAAAGGAAGTTTTATGGGAATGTTGCAAAAACGTGTATTCAATATTGTTTTGGTAGACGGTATGCATGGTTCCGGGAATGTAACAACGCCGGTAGCAGATAAAACGATAACCTACAGCGGTAAAGCATTGGCTGTTGTGATCAGCAAACCCGCTAAAAAGAATCCTTAATCTTTCTCCGGCTCCAGCGGAGACCCTGAAATGCAGCGGCACGGCTTAATACGCCGAACGCCGGAGCTTCTTCAAATATCAACATAGTTACTATAAACAGGGTGTTCCCCCGGGTATTAGGAATTAGTTTGTTGAAAAATTCGGCAATTTTTTATATTGGTATACCATTATTTTCCGGACAGACATGGGAAACCGGCCACCATGAAGAAAAATAAAATTATTGTTATTACAACTGGCTGACTTTATTGTTGTTTGAAAATGTTTGAGCACCCGCAAGGCGGGTAGAATTTGATAATTGTTAAACAGCGAATATCCTGCACCGTTATATAAAAAATAATTGGTAGCTAGGCAAATTAAAATACACCGCGCTTTGAAGAACCAATTTAATTCCGGTGGGTTGCCGCTGTCTCCTGGTTGCGCTCACTGGCCATCTTGCCGGGAATATACGCCGCGAAGACAAAAGAGCTTTTGCATTAATACAACTAAACCGTGTATGCCGGCTAATGTTCCAAAGTAAAAATAAAACCAGCCTATTCCTTGTAGCCGGTGAGCGCGGCTGCAGAGAAAAAATCGTACTGTTCCACTGGAACACTACAATTGTCGGGAAGTTGAGTTTTATAAGGATTGCATCCGTCCCAGCGGAACGCCCTGTTTATAGAAGAATCAAATTACAATCGTCCGGCTCCAGCGGAGCCTCCTGTAATGCACAGTCCCGGGATACTCCCGGGACTGTGCAGCTGTTTGTTACTTTAAACAGGATGATTCTCCGGAGCATTATGCCATTAATTACAGGGAGACTTTACAAATTGTTTTTAGCGGCAAACCATAATCTTACCAACAGTTGTACAGCAAAACCAGGGTCGGAAGGAAAAAAATTAATTTAATTCACGCGGCTTGCCTTTCATGAAAAAATGTTTTAGCGCAACCAGTTTGTCGGTATTGATCAGGTCTACACCGCAACTGCGCAGGAAAAGCCATACGTTTTCTTTTTCGGGAGAAGCCCATAATCTAACTTTCGTTCCTGATAAGTGAGCCTTATCTACAAGCTCCTGCAAATGTTCCTTTTCAAGCTCCGGTATCTGCCCCTTTCCCTTCCAGGTCATCAGGTTTGAATACTTGCAGCTTGCTGTAGTAAACATTTCAGGATAATCTTCTTTATTATTTATTTTTCTTAGATCAGCATCCGCAAAAACATACCTGGAGTCTTCAGATTCGAGGAGCTGTATTGGACGGTGGCCGGTTAATACAAGTGTGAGATTACGAATGATAACCTTGCCCTTTTCGCAGGTGGAAAGTATCGTCTTGTATTTATTAAGTATCGCTCTTAGTGCGGTGTATGTTTTTTTTCCGTTCGATTTGATGTCAATCATTAATACAATCGTGTCTAATGATGTTTGCGCCTGTGTAATATTATTTGTAAGCCGGTTATACAAAGGCTGAAGATATAGGCCTTCAATGGTATGTGTTCTTCTAAGCTTTAGAAATGGCGGCCGGTGCGCTACCAGCAACCTGGAGTGACGCAAATAGATATCTGCTTCAATATGGGTGAAGCCATTGTCCAGTGCATCAAAAAGCGGCCGCTTGTGCCAATAATCATTGTGGGCATACGCATGCGGCAGGGCAATTATCTGCGCTTGTAACTGAACCGATAACAGAATGCTGAGTATAAAAAACGACACGCATCGTTTTTCAAATGAACGCTTTGTTTTCATAAGGTTTAACAGTGCTCGGGTGGTGTCTGACAAATAAGGTTGAATGTAAATAAAAGATCTGTATAAGTGAACGGTTTTGATCAATAAAAATTACAGATAAATAACTTAGTTATCCCCAACCGGCTGCAACCTCCAATTAATAAAATCAGAACACCAATTTAAAAAGCCTGGTAAACTTATTTGGTTAATGCAACAGTAACATTGTGCGATATAATGTCTGAACATTAATTTAAGTGGTAAATGATGTCCACTTATTTTTTACCGGTTGCGGCCCAAAAAATACCTGCGTACAAATGGTTCAAATAAGCAGGGTCACTAAAAATAGCAGGTATATGACCCAGTTCGGTATAAAAAGCACGGCCGCCGTCGTAGTTATGGTACCAGGCAACCGGATGCAGTTTTCCCATCCCTTCGCCTTTTTTTGTGCCCCAGTCTGCTTTTGGGTTATAGCTGGATTCATCTACTGCGAGAATATAATTGAGTCCGGTAATTTTTTCGGGGCCAAATTCATACCATTCATCGGTCCACAATTTATTGCCGGTAAAGCCCTGCAGTCCCGGAAAATTAGCATCAAGAACAGTAAGTCTTGCAGTTTGAACCGCAGGATGAATATGAAACATTCTCCCTACCAGTTTTGTATACCATTCCCAATCATATTCTGTATCACTTGCACTGTGAATGCCAACAAATCCTTTACCGGATTGAATGAAACGTTCCATCACTTTTTGTTGGGCAGAATCAAAAATGTCTCCCGTTGTATTCAAAAATATTACTGCCTGGAAATTCTGTAGAAATTTGTCTGTGAAGCCATTTGGATCTTCGAACAGTACTACATCAAAAAAATTTTTAACACCTAACTGCTGAATGGCCAGCACGCCTGAATGCAATGATTCATGATGCCAGCCCCTGGTAGTGGTTACCAGCAATACTTTGAATTGTTTTTGCCCGTTTGCAGTAAAACAAAAGCATGCGTTTAGCACGAAAAAACTAAAAAACAACTGACGTACTTTCATGTTTTTTTTTTGGAGGTTATAGTAAGAAATACAATTTTATGGTGTTTTTACCTACCCATTTTTCATGCGGTTCAAAGACTTCCGCACGCTTTATCTTTAATAATACACAGCCTTTTCTACAATTTTTATTTTATCTCTTGTTGCAATAATTGCCTTGTTTGCAAGATTGCAGAACAAAGAAGTTTCCACTACACCTGTAATTTTTTTTACGCTTTCATTTAATTTCTTCAAATCGGGCCAGGCTGTAAACCATACGTCTAATAAATAATTTCCGTTAGCAGTTATTACAGGACCATCATTTTTGTCGCTTACCCGGATAGCAATCTTTACAGCTGAAAAAAGTTTTAGCAAATACGCAGGTGCATAGCGTAAAGCTTCCGGCAATATTTCAACAACGAGCGGAAATTTTGTATCCAGGCTATCTGCATATTTTGTTTCATCGCCCACCAAAAAGAATTCATTGGCCATTGACGCCAGCATTTTTTCGCGTGTATGTATGCCACCACCGCTTTTCAACGCATTCAGGTTTTTATCGAACTGATCACATCCATCAAAATAAATATCGATCGTTTCAAAATTAAATATGGGCTGAACAATCAATCCTTTTTGCAGCAGCAACTGATGTGTTGTGAAAGAAGAAGTTGTCAGTTGTAATTTCAAACCATTCTTTATTTCTTCCGACAAAAAGTTAACCATGTATTGTATGGTAGAACCGCAGCCGAGACCTATCGTACTGTTGTTTGTGATAAAAGTTACGGCACTTCTCGCTGCTTCTTTTTTTTGGTCAGTCATTTTAAAATATATTCATTTATATTTCACCCTTTTTCATCTGTGTCATGGCATAATCTGCTGCTCTTGCAGTAAGCGCCATATAAGTAAGTGATGGATTTTGAGTAGAAGTGGAAGTCATTAC
>JBDUAY010000360.1:0-6080 GCA_040004415.1 Bacteroidota bacterium
GCAGGCACCACCAGTTCAAATATCAAAAATACCGCCAGCAACGTGAAAATATGGAATGAGCCAGCCGGTAAATTTATTACTGCGGGTTTAAAATGCGGCTTGTTAATGGGTGATTATTCACGCTGCGCTGTTAATACATCTTTTAACACCGGAACTGTGGTAGGCGCATGTGCCAATGTTTTTGGCGAAGGATTATTGCCAAAATATATACCCAGCTTTAGTTGGGGCGCTAAAGATCCGGTGAAATATGAATTTGAAAAGGCTTTACGGGATATAACGAACTGGAAAAAATTAAAAAATCAATTGCTTACGGAAAAGGAAATTCAAAAGCTACAGCATATTTTTGAGCGCATTTGAATTTGAATGCGCGGCTACATGGAAACACTTATTGGCCACGACCATGTAACAGCATGGCATAAACGCTGAAACACCACAAAAAAATAGTAACCAAAATGAGAAAACAAATTGCTGCAGCAAACTGGAAAATGAATTGTACTTATCAGCAGGGCGAAAAATTACTGGATGATATTTTAAAGCCTGGCATTCAGCTTCTGCCGCACCAGCAGGTTTTGTTTGCTGTTCCTTTTCCGTATCTCATTATGGCCAACAGTGAAGTGTCGGATGAAATAAATTATGATATAGCCGCGCAAAATTGTTACACAAAGAAATCCGGTGCTTATACCGGTGAAGTATCAGCGGAAATCCTGGATTCTATCAACATTAAATATTGCGTTGTAGGGCATAGTGAGCGTCGTGAATATTTTAATGAAAGCAACCAGGTGCTGGCAGAGAAATTAAACATTTTACTTGAGTATGGCATAACACCTGTTTTTTGTTGTGGTGAACCCTTGCAGATACGTGAAGCAGGCACACAGAACATTTATGTTGAAACGCAGTTGCGTGAATCGTTGTTTCATTTGTCTGAAGCACAGGTTTCACAGATTATTATTGCGTATGAGCCAATTTGGGCAATTGGTACCGGCAAAACAGCTTCTACCGCCCAGGCACAGGAGATGCATGCGTATTTGCGTAGTGTTTTGGCAAAGCAATATGGCAAGCCGGTTGCAAATGATATTTCTATTTTATACGGAGGCAGCGTCAAGGCGGCCAATGCTAAAGAAATATTTGCTTCTGATGATGTTGATGGCGGCCTGGTAGGCGGCGCGTCACTGATTGCAGCTGAATTTATCGCAATTATTGAGGCATTAAAATAACAGCCATTAGCTGTCGGCCATTTGATTTTTTACGGTAGCTATAAAAAAATCCATGTCAAATGGCTTTGCTATAAAATCATCCGCACCGGCTTCGCGGCAGCTTTTGTCTGCATCGGGATGAGCAGACATCATAATGATCCTAATCTGCCGGGTGCCGGGATCTGTTTTTAATTTGCGGCATACATCCCGTCCATCTGTTCCTGATAACAACATGTCCATCAGCAACAGGCGCGGACTTGCAACAGTCAGCATTTGCGTCACCTGATCCGGTAAAGAGCAGGATAGCACCTTGTAGCCTGCAAATTTTAGAATAGCCTCTACCATTACACAAATATCTTTATCATCGTCTACCAGTAATACATCCACTTCCTGCTTCATGCTGAAAAATTACGTTTTAATTATTGACTGGCAATGATACATAAAATACAGATCCCTTGTCTTTTTCGCTTTTCGCCCATATTTTGCCGTCATGGAGTTTTATAATTTCATTTACAATGGAAAGCCCAATACCAAAGCCGGGAAAAGTTTTTTCGTCTTTTCCTGCCGATATTTTTACGGATTCACCACTTAATACCTGGTCTAACATTGGTTGTATTATATGCCATATTTCAGGCTATGCCGCGCTGGAAGGAATGCCCAAAATGCCTGGATGTTTACCATCATTTCCAAGGCTTGTCCTGAATGCATCATTGTAAAAACAAGTCAGCTCTGCCCTCCAAAAAAGAACCATCGGAAATTTTGAATTGAGAAGAATGCTTACGGTAGTTCTGAGGCTCTGGGGCCAGGTATGAACATCACCAACAGGCGTTTTACACCAGTCTTTTGTTCTGGTAAGTCCGCCCATTTCTCCTCCCCCCGATAGAAAACCATATTTAACACCAGGTGTGTTTATGCCCATTTATTGATGAAGGTGTATTTAAAAAAACTTGCGGGAATTTCAATACTTTAACCGAAAACCGGCCCCCGATAGCGGTACGGCCAAACAGCTCATACAATGTATAAATTTACTTTCATTTATAGTTATAAATTCCTGACGGGGTAAAAAAACAGTCAGTAAATAAAAGAAACTGTGCCTGGGCATAAAATTTTTCTTCTGTAAAGAGGTGATAACCGTAATGTTAGAGGGCTATCGTATTTTTCCGGTGTACAAGAAGCTATGAGTTACCGGATCTGCAGATTATCTTTGACCCAATAGCATTTGATCTGCTACCTGTGCAGTACCGGTTTCACTGAAAAGCCTTATTGACCGTACCCCCGGATTTTTTACTGCACACCTGCCAATACTCCTGTGCCTGATCATTCACCCGGTTTCATAATCCAATTCTTCAGGGTCGGCATTGTTTTACCTCAAAATTAAAAACAATGTTGAATTCGAAATTTTCAAGTACTGTTTTTTGCAGTCACTTTTTACTTTTTGTTACATTTCCATTCATCAGTTATCAGCATCCGCAAAGCAATAATATTTCAACGGATGATGTTATTGCCATTGCTCCGGCAACAGTTGTGAATAAAATTCAGCTGAATAAAAACGCAGTTAAATTTGTACGCAGCTACATTAAGAAAAATAATGAAGAGCTTGTTAAAATCAAAGAAAGAAGCAAATCTCCTTTTAAAGCCATGGATGTGGTGTTTAAAAAATATGGCTTACCCGTTGAGCTGAAATACCTGGCCGTTATCGAATCAGAATTAAAAGCAACCGCCGTTTCACGTGTTGGCGCAGCAGGCCCTTGGCAGCTGATGCCGGTGACTGCGAAAATCCTGGGACTTAAAGTTTCCACGGCTAATGATGAACGTAAGCAATATGCTAAAAGCACAAAAGCAGCGGCCATTTACCTGCGTGATTTGTATAAAGAATTCGGCGACTGGCTCCTTGTTATGGCGGCTTATAATTGCGGACCCGGCCCGGTATATACTGCCATACATAAATCTGGTAGTCATAATTTCTGGAACCTGCAGGCATATCTTCCTGGCGAGAGCAGGGAGCATGTAAAGAAATTTATTGCTACCCATTATTATTTTGAAGGAAAGGGAAGTGTAACTACTTTAACGAAAGCAGAGAACATACGTTATACAAAAATGCTCCTGGCATCCGTTACCAAACAAAAAGGTCCGGTACCAATGACACAGGAAAAAAGTTATAGAGATGATCTGGCAAATTTTGAACAGAGTATTGCTTATGAATACTGATTTGCAATTAATAACCAGGAATTAATAAGTAAGAATTGCGTTCGTTGCATCATGTTCATTTTTAATTGAAGTGGTCCAAATTTCCAATCCGGTGTCGTTTTTCAAATAGCTTCCTGCGCCGGGGTGCATCCTTTTTATAGAAGCTATATGTACTTAACGTAAAGCTCCAGCGTAGGTTCCTGTAAAATACAGGAGGCTACGCTGGACCAATCGTCTATATAGATGTATGAGCTATAAAAGGAAGTGCCGCGGGAACTGAATACATCGAATTCAGATACAGATAAAAATAAAATACTTTTCGTGGTAGCAAAACCAATTCCAAATTCCAATAAAAAAAAATCCATCATCCTAAAGCAAGCCATTAAGCTTTGCGTATTGCAGTAATATAATGGTCTTGGCATCTTTTATTTCCCCTTGTCCCATCATTGCAAGGGCTTTACTGAACGGTAATTCAAGCACTTCAATATTTTCCTGTTCCTGTTCCAGGCCACCACCTTCGCTGACCTTCATGGATGAAGTATATGCGGCAACAAAGAAATGAAGTATTTCTGTTACAGAGCCGGGAGACATATACGCTTCAAATATTTTGCGTACATCTGATATTTTATAACCAGTCTCTTCTTCTGTTTCGCGGCGTATGCAGTCCTCGGCATTGTCTTTGTCAAGCAGCCCGGCGCAAGCTTCAATGAGCATGCCGTCTGTATTACCATTTATAAAAGTTGGAAGACGGAACTGCCGGGTAAGTATAACTGTTCTTGCAGTAGTATTATACAACAGAATGGTGGCACCGTTGCCGCGGTCATAAGCTTCACGGTTTTGTATATGCTTTGTGCCATCTTTTTGCTGGTATTCATATGTTATTTTTTTAAGCGTGTACCAGTTCTTTGAAAGAATTTCGGTTTGAAGGATGTTGACATTTTTAATCATTGTATCGCCTTATTGTTTATAATAAATTTGAAAAAAAATTACGCAAATTTTATTTGGTTGAAAAAGCTGCCATATTACGCTGCAATTCAGTTTCTGTATCAATTAATATTTTTCTCCTGTCAGAATCAATTCCGGCTTCAGCCTTATCAAGGTTGATTTTGGCCTGCTGAACAGCCGCATATAATTTATCGTAACTCCGGGGATGAACGGAGGCAGCGGCAATCCGGAGTGCCATCGCTGCCTGGTATCCTACAAAAGGTTTCTCTGCCCCAATAAGATCGGTGAGATAATCAAAATATCCTTCATTACAGAATTCATGAAGAATGGCAACCGCCATTAAGTGCTCTCCGGGTAATGGGCTTTTTTGCAGTTCATCTAAAAATGGATAAGCAGCAAATGACAATTTTTTCATTTTTTCAAATACTTCCTGCATGCGTATGGTGCGGTCGTTTCCTGGCTGCATTTGCTGGCGTACACGTTCATATAAGCCGGCATAAGAATTAATTTGCGTGCGGACAAGGTCAAGCGAATGGTCAAATTTATAGATGTTTTTCGATGTGTCAGTTTTTTCGGGTTGTGCTATCAGGTCATTCACAATATTTTTTATTTCGGCTGCCACCTCAAAAAAGGCATTATCTGCCGAGGTGCTCAACGTAACCGGCTTTGCGTCCCTCGGTATCATTTGCAGTTCGCTGAACCTCGACTGATCCCACAAGCAGGGTTTTATCAAAATTGGTACAATGCGGACCTCTTTATTTTTAAGCCGTTTAAAGGCTTTTTCTACTTCTACACCAAAGCAGTAATCAGAGGCCAGGAATTCAGCTGTAATTAAAAAAAAGATCAAATCGACAGAATCTATTTGGTCACTTATTTCCTGGTCCCATTTTTTTCCCGGTTCAATATTCCTATCATACCACTCCGTGATCTTTTTTTGCTGACGCAGGGGAGCGAGGTAATTGGAAAGTGTTTCGCGAAAACCCTTATCGGCATGCGAATAAGAATAAAAGCATTTAACTGGTTGCATAGCGATTGCTTAAAAATTAGATGTGCGGTAAGTTACAAAAGACTGTGTATAAAAATCATTGCCGATGACACAGACTGTTTGCAGATCTAAACATAATAAGATCCAGAAAGGCGGCTCAGCTTTATACAAGATGAGCCGCCTTAACTATTTCTACCGCGGCATTACATTAAACAGGGAAAATTTGCTTATTTCTGCCGCATACTTTTCAGCGGGCCTGCCCATCTTTCCAGCTCATTCAACATTCCGTCGGCGCCTTTATCAAGTGTCTCGTCCCCGGTAAAGATGCCCTTATCGTCAATATATTTGGTAAAAAAAGGAATGGGTACAGATTCAGGCAGGGGCATCATTTTTAAAGTGGTGACCACCTGTTTTAACATTTGAACGGCCCTGATACCGCCCGACACGCCACCATAGCTTACAAAAGCCACCGGCTTGGTGCTCCACTCATGAAAAAGAAAATCTATTGCATTCTTTAAAGGCGCAGTCATACTGTAATTGTATTCGGGTGTTACCATAATATACGCGTCTGCGCTGTCGATTACCGCACTCCATTTTTTGGTGTGTTCGTGCTGGTATTTCTTGAACCGCGGATGTTCCGGTTCATCCATTAAAGGGAGGTTGATTTCGGCGAGATCAAGCAATTCAACTTCAAAGCCCTCATGCGTAAGCGCTTTATTATAAATCCAATCGGCCATAGCAGGCCCTTTTCTGCCAGGTCTTGTGCTGGC
>JBDUAY010000361.1:0-6064 GCA_040004415.1 Bacteroidota bacterium
TTTAAAACCTGGTATTTAAATACAATTATTAATCACGATGTATATGGTGTGCAATATGCTGCCATTCTTAAAAATATTTATGCATTGGGTGCAGGCATTGCGCACGGACTTGAATATGGCGATAACTTTCTAAGTGTGCTGATAGCCAATTGCGCAGATGAAATGGCCGGTTTTTTAAAGACAGCCGGCATCCGCAGTATTGAAGCGGGCGTGCACGAAAAAAATAACGAACTGAATAAAAAAACAGCTAACTACGCAGCGTCTGTTTACCTGGGCGATTTACTGGTAACCTGTTATTCGCTTTACAGCCGTAACCGCACTTTTGGCAATATGATAGGTAAGGGGTACGCTGTAAAAACAGCCTTACTCGAAATGAATATGGTTGCCGAAGGCTATAATGCAAGTAAATGTATTCATATCATTAACAGGGACGTTAAAGCAATTATGCCAATCGCTGACACCATTTTCAGCATTCTTTGGGAAGGGGTAGGACCTAAAGCTGGATTTAACATTATAGAGGAAATTTTAATCTGATTTTGGGCAACTTTTGCGGAGAATAAGCGTCTTGTTAATAATCGGGTATGGTAAACATCTTAATCCTGAACCTTTACCTTTACCTTAAACTTTTCTTTTATGCCATTGTCTTTTACAGGCTTTAGCGCTCCGGCACTTATTATCATGGTGCTTTTTCTGACGGTGGTTCAGGGTGTAAAATACTTGCGTCACCATAAAACGCATTAGCCGGTGTTGTAAGCGAATCTTTCTCCGTAAAAAATAAATCGGCTGCAATTCCATCCGCAAAAAGCTTTCCTTCTTTTGTTAGTTGCAATACGAAATCATTCAATACAAGCCGCTCCGTTTTAATAAATTTATTACTGGTTTTCTGCAGCTGCCGGCTGACTTCCTCCCCAAAATTTGTTTTGACATGATTTAAATTCAGTCCTTCCAATGTGCGTAAAGAAGTCATAATATATTCATTCAATTGCTGAATACGGGTCAGTGTTTCTTCTTCAGATGGAATCTTATTTTCTTTTAGCGATTCAATGTACAGTACATTATTGGCAATATTCCATTGACGGCTCGCGCCGTTAAAAGAATGCGCAGACGCACCTAAGCCCAAATATTTTTTTCCCTGCCAGTAAGATGAATTATGGCGGCTTCTATAACCGGGTTTGGCAAAATTTGAAATCTCGTAATGCTCAAAGCCAGCTTGCTGCAACCAGTCCATCAGCAGGATAAAATGCCTGGCTTGCTTTTCTGTATCAATGGCTTGTTTTTTATGCTGCGCTATCATTTTTTGCAGCGCAGTACCCGGTTCAACCGTTAATGCATAGCAGGAGAGATGCGGTATATTCAATGCCAGGGCTGTCTCTACATTTTGTTGCCATTTCTCATCGGTTAAGCCAGGCATTCCATAAATAAGATCGATGGAGAAATTATTGAAACCTGCTTCACGTGCCAGCATAATGCAGTTTTTGGCCTGTTCAGCATTATGTGCCCGGTTCATCCATAACAGGTCCTCCTCAAAAAAAGATTGAATGCCGATGCTTAGCCGGTTGATGCCAGCGGCTTTCCAGTCAGTAAGATGTTCGAAAGTGATATCATCTGGGTTAGCTTCTAAAGTAATCTCTGCGCCCGGAGCAATATTGAAGATTGAACACAGCTGCTTGCATACCTGCAGCAGATCTTCTTTTTCAAGGATGGAAGGTGTTCCTCCACCAAAATAAATGCTGTGTACTTCTTCTTCCTGCAAGTAATTTTTTTGCAGCATTATTTCTTTCAATAAAGCTGCTATAAAATCGTTCTTATTCCTGAGTGAAACAGAAAAGTGGAAATTGCAGTAATGGCAGGCTTTTTTACAGAACGGGATGTGAACATAAATACCTGCCATACAAATTGTTTTCGGAAATTACAGCGTAATAAAACTACATGCCAAAGGTAAGCGGATACAATTTGGGAAAATGGATACTGGCAACATTGATGCTTACTATTACTGCTATGGCCTCCGCTCAATACAAATTAAAATTTATACCGGTTGATAAAGATTCTGCCTTTCTTGTAAATACGCTGGGGTTACAATCATCATTTCCTAACCGGTCACTATGTAATCAATACATTAATAATCTTCCGGCAACCTTGCAGGCAAAGGGCTATCCTACTGCATCCGTAGATAGTGTTTGGGCCGATTCATCCGCGGCCGTTGTTAAACTATTTACGGGCGAAGCATATAAACTTGCCCATATCAATACCGGATCAATTGAAAAAGGGATATTGGAACAGGCAGGATGGAACGAAAAAAATACCCTGGATAAGCCGCTGAATGTTGATAGGTTACAGCACCTGAGGGAAAACCTGCTGGCCTATTTTGAAGAAAACGGGTACCCGTTTGCAAAAATTCAGTTTGACAGCCTGCATTTTGAAAATGATCAGTTGAGCGCTAACCTTAAAATTGACAAAGGACCTCAATATAAAATTGACAGCCTGCGAATATTCGGTGGTGCTAAAATCAATAACATATTTATTCAGCGTTACCTGGATATTAAAGAGGGCAGTTATTACCAGAAAAGTAAACTGGAGAATATTAATAAACGGATACTCGAGTTACCTTATGTACAGGAAAAAAGACCATGGGACATGACAATGCTCGGTAGCGGTTCTACACTCAATCTTTATTTAGAACCTAAAAAAAGTAGCCAGATAAATGTGCTGGTTGGCTTTTTACCCGCCAACCAGGTGTCCAATAACAGTTATGATGTGGTACGTACCAAATTGCTTTTTACGGGTGAGGCAACCATCAATCTAAAAAATGCTTTGGGTAATGGCGAGTTGATTGGTTTAGACTGGCAGCAATTACAGCAAAGTTCTCCCAAATTGAATCTTCAGTACCAACAGCCATATTTATTTGGGTCGCCGTTTGGTATTGTTACTTCTTTTGATTTATATAAAAAAGATTCTTCTTATTTAAATCTCAACTTCCAGGCGGGTGTACAATATGCATTGTCAGTTAATCAGACAGGCAAAGTATTTATTCAAGTATTAGGAACCAATCTTCTAAATGTAGACACCGTAGCTATAAGATCTGCAAGAAAGTTGCCAGATGCCATTGATGTAAGCTCTGTAAATATTGGGGTGGATTACAATATAAATAAAACCAATTATCATCTTAATCCCCGTCGCGGCTATGAGCTTCAACTAACCGCTTCTGCCGGCACCCGGAATATAAAGAAGAATAACACCATTGTTAAATTAACTGATCCAGATTTCGCTTACGCTGCTTTGTACGATACCATTAAGCTGAAGACATACCAGTTTAGCATAAAAACGGCGATGGCAAAATACCTGCCTTTGGGGAGACAGTCTACGTTAAAAGCGGCTTTTAGCGGCGGATGGTTGCAAAGCCCCAGCATTTTCCGCAATGAACTTTTCCAGCTCGGTGGTTACAGGTTAATGCGGGGGTTTGATGAAGAAAGCATCTTTGCTTCTCAATATGCAGTTACGACTGCTGAATATCGTTACCTGGTAGGATTAAATTCTTTCTTTTTTGTTTTTGGTGATGGTGGCTGGGCACAAAACAAAAGTGTAAGTGTGCAAACAAGCAATACATACATCGGGGTTGGCCTGGGTATGGCATTTGAAACCAAGGCGGGTATTTTCAATATCTCGTATGCCAATGGCAAGAGAAACGACTTGAAGTTTGACTTGCGGCAGTCTAAAATTCATATTGGGTATCTAAATTATTTCTGAGTTACCGATGCGGTAAAAAAAATATTATTTCCCGGCTCCTGTCTGCAGTTATTATTTTTGCATCTAATCAGTATTTGTGAAGTACATTTTATATTTTATTTTTTTATTTTCTGCGGAAGGATTGATAGCACAAACTTCCGGCGATACGGCTATTCATCAACCCATAAAAAAGGTTAAACCCCCTATTGTAAAAAAGGATATGGCCAGGCTAGCGCATGTTGCAGTAACAGATTCAATTCAAAAGAAAGCAGACACAGCAGTTGCCGCACAGGTTGCCAGCCCATTTAAAGCATCCGGGAAAGGTTTTTCATACCGGGAGACCCTGGCAATCAATCCATATTTCAGTTTTTTTGCGCCGCCGGAAGATCGGTACGCAGAAGAACGGCGCTCGCCCACAAAAGATTCGTTGTTTTATATACTGGCCGGGTTGCTTTTTTTCTTTGCCCTTATTAAATTACTGTTCAACAGGTACGTCAACAATCTTTTAGGATTGATTTTCAGGGGGGCATTGCGGCAAAAGCAAATACGTGAGCAATTACTTCAAACACCACTGCCATCGCTGCTCCTCAATATTTTTTTTGTAATGGTCTGGGGCCTGTATATATTTTTTCTATTACAATATTATAAGGTGTCGCCTGTTACGCCTTTTTGGCTGTCACTATTATACTGTATTGCTGCCGTAGCAATGGTGTACCTGGTTAAATTCATGATTTTAAAGCTCACCGGCTGGATTTTTAATATGCGCGACGCCGCTGATACTTATATGTTTATCGTGTTCCTGGTTAACAAGCTACTGGCCATATTTCTTCTGCCATTACTTATTGTTATGGTTTTTTCCCTTTCATCGTGGAGCAATGTGTTACTTACGCTGTCTTATATAATGGTGATATTGTTTTTTGCGTACCGCTACATCGTATCTTTTGGCCCGGTTAGACGCGAAGTTAAAGTTAGCCAGTTTCACTTTTTTATGTACCTTTGCGCCTTCGAGATAATACCACTGTTACTTATATATAAAGTTTTATTAAGTTTTTTCTAAGTGTTATTACCTTATTCAGAGGCACATATTTTAAATTGCGAAACCATATCCAGTAAGAAATGGTAAAGAACGGTGAAAGAAATACAGCTGCAGCTGTAAAAAAAGTTAAAAAAGTCCTTATTACCCAGCCCAAACCGGAAACGGATAAGTCTCCGTATTACGAACTGGCCAGAAAATACAGCATAGAATTGTCGTTTCATCCGTTTATCCGGCTGGAGGGCATCCCACCTAAAGAATTCCGTAAACAAAAGATTGATATTGTTAACTTTTCAGCAGTAATTTTTACCAGCCGGAACGCCATCGATCATTTTTTTCGCACCTGCGAAGAAACGAAAGTGAATATATCGCAGGATACCAAGTATTTCTGCATCACTGAGGCGGTAGCGCTCTATCTTCAGAAATTTATACTTTACCGTAAACGCAAAGTTTTTTACGGTGCCGATGGTACCAATAAAAGTATGTTTGACGTAATTAATAAGCATAAAGAAAACGAGAAATTTCTTTACCCGGTGTCTGAAAATCAGCAAGATAATGAAATTGTTGGCTGGCTTAAACAGCACAACTGTGAGTACGCAACGCCGTATATGTATCGTACTATCAGCGCAGATGTAAAGGAAATACTGGGCCACCAGGAGTTTGACGTTATTTGTTTTTTTACACCAAGCGGCGTTAGAAGCCTGTTCGACAATTGTCCACGATTTAAACAAAACGGAACCAGAATTGGCGCCTTTGGCAGCAATACTTCCAGGGCCGTAGAAGAAGCCGGTTTAATGCTGGATATCAAAGCTCCGCAACCACAAACTCCATCCATGGCTGCTGCGTTAGACAAATTCCTTTCGGGCTTGAACCAGGCCTGATTTTTATTTTAAATGATACATTTGAATTTTGAATGCTGCGAACAGATTCGCAGTGTGTGAATAGCGATCGGCCTGGTATATAAATTTAAAATTCAGCATTTAAAATAATTGTCATGTCTCATTCAAACCGTTTAATCAACGAAACAAGTCCTTATTTACTGCAACATGCGCATAACCCGGTAGATTGGTATCCATGGGGGGAGGAAGCCTTGCAAAGGGCAAAAAATGAAAATAAGCCGGTACTCATCAGTATCGGTTATTCTGCGTGTCATTGGTGCCATGTGATGGAAAAAGAAAGTTTTGAGGATACCGATGTGGCGGCCCTCATGAATGAAAATTTCATCAATATAAAAATAGACCGCGAAGAACGCCCGGATTTGGATCACATTTACATGGATGCTGTGCAGGTTATGACGGGTGCCGGTGG
>JBDUAY010000045.1:0-20374 GCA_040004415.1 Bacteroidota bacterium
GTTCTTATTTCCAACCAGGTTAATATCTGGCAGGAAGTAATCACTGCCGGAGGGGGAATTGTTGCCGATGATACAGCAGAGGGAACAAAGTATTTGCTGAACAGCTGGGAAAATTTGTCTGTTGATGAAAGGCCTGCCATGGGTTTAAACGCAAGACATTGTTTTGAAAAAAAATTTGCGGTAAATACAGCAGCGCAGGAAATGTTGCATGCAGTTAGTAATTGATCGGTATACAGGAATTGGGACAATAAATAGTAAGATAAAATTCTTTAACATGCTTTCAGATCATGATATCAATAGTGCGGATCCGTATTTGCGGCCTGTTTTTTCTGTAAAAGATAAGATAAGGCGTTATAGCTGGAGTATCGTCTGGACATTATTTTGCAAATGGACACCTAACCCGATGCATAAATGGCGTATCTGGTTCCTGCGTATGTACGGCGCTAAGATAGGCGATAAGAATTTCATTTATCCAACCTGCAAAATATGGGCGCCCTGGTTGTTGCAGACAGGTGAGGTAGTTGCTATTGGCCCGGGTGTTGAAATCTATAATCCCGGCGGCCTTCGTATGGGGCATCACGCAATTATTTCTCAAAACGCTTTTATCTGCGGCGCTACTCATGATTACAACAGTGAAGCATTTACGTACATAAAAAAAGAAATAGTGCTGGAGCCTTATGTATGGATAGGTGCGCGGGCAATTGTATTACCGGGCGTGCATTGCCTGGAAGGAAGCGTGCTGGGTGCTGCCACCGTTACGTCAAGGAATTTAGAAGCATGGACCGTCTATGCCGGTAATCCGGCCAAAGCAGTAAAGATGCGTAACAATTTCTCAGCCGAACAAATGGAAATGAAGACCGCGAAAATTCCAATAGATATACCTGAAACTGTTTAAGTATTTATAATTGGTTCGCTACGCCGATTACACACTTTTGAAGCAACGTATGATTAAATATTGGATGCAATAACATAATAGAATCGTAACGATGTTGCTTTATGTTATTAAACAAAAATTTGTACCTGGCCTTTTTACCCCGGCAATAATGAAAAAGAAAATATTGTTTATTTTAAAAAGGAAAAAGCCTGTTGTAGCATCTTTTTTAAGAAGATTGCCATTTAGTTTTGCTGTGATACGAATTCCTAAAAAACGTATTTTGGTGAACGATACGTTGTCTTATTTTAAAAATAAAGACAAAAGAACCGACTTTTTTATTTTCGAAGATTCCGCTGTTATTGAGATCAATCCTGCCGTTTACCTGAATATGATTGCAGCGACAGGAAAAAGTCATTATAAACCAGATGATTTTTTTATGAGCCTGTCCCAGGCCAGGTATTACCATCCATTTTCAAGCGTCATCTCAAAAGAAGGTTACCAGATAGCTTTGGTGTCCAATAACAAGGTTAATACGCAAAAGGAACATACTTTATTCCAGGAGCTGTATATACCCGGCGCAACAAAATTTCAGCATATTGGAATGCTTCTTTCAACTTCCGATGATAATAATTATTACCATTGCCTGTTCCAGATTGCCCCGAAAATATGGACACTTGAAAAATACGGCTATGATATTTCAAAAATAGATCACTTTTTTTTGGAGCTTTCCAACCTCCCTTTCCAAAAAGAAATTTTATCAACTTTAAATATCAACAGCAATAAGATTGTTGATCTTGCTTCTTATAAACATATCGAAGCTGAACAACTTTTGCTCACACCTGCTTTTGAAAAGCCCGAGCCGTGGATATGTGAACGAATAAGATTACTGTTTTTACATTCCATGGTTAGAAATCAAAACAGTCCAAAGAAAATTTATTTGAGCAGGAAATGGGCGAGATTCCGAAAATTACTTAATGAAAAAGAATTCATTGGATTTATTTCCAAGTTCGGTTTTGATATAGTATGCACTGAAGGCATGTCTATTCAGCAACAGGCAACACTTTTTCATGGTGCTGAAATCATTATCGCCCCACATGGAGCAGGTCTTGCCAACATCGTTTTTTGTAAGCCCGATGCTGTAATAATTGAACTCAGGGCAAAGTCGCATACAGGGGAATTGGCGACTGTATATGAACATCTGAGTGGCATCTTGCATTTAAACCATTACACCTACGTATGTGATGAATATATCAACGCATTCGGAAAAAGGGCGATCTATTTAGACTTGTCTGTCAGTATCCCTGAATTCGAACAATTGTATCTTCCGGTGTTAGCGGCACAAGTCAACAAAGTAGTTCAATAGGTCCACTGTTTTTCTTTTGAAAGCCACTTGGCGACAAACGCGTCGTTAACCAAACATCCTTCACTATTAACTGAGAAAAAGTTTATGGGAAAAGAAAAATTCAGCAGTATTAATGGATTGAGGGCTATCAGTATTATTATAGTAATCATTCATCACCTGGAATTAAAATATGAAATTTTTACCCGGCTGAGAGATATAAAACTTTTATACCCGGTTATAAATTTTTTAACGGATGGCCATTTTGGCGTAAACGTCTTTTTTGTTATTTCGGGGTTTCTTATCACTTCTTTAATGTTACAGGAAGAAGCGAAGACCAAAACAGTTTCGTTAAAGAATTTTTATATCAGAAGAACGCTACGAATATTTCCGGCATATTATTTTTTACTTTTATTCTATCTTTTAATACAGCACTACGGCGTTATTTCAATAAGCCATGCTTCCTGGCTTACGTCAATTACATACACTAAATATTTTAACTGGAATTTGGATTGGTATACCAGCCACTTTTGGTCGTTGAGTGTAGAGGAACATTTTTATTTATTTTGGCCGCTTGTCTTTGTATTTGCGAAGCGGATCAGAACGCATGTGGCACTGGCGCTTTTCCTGGTTGTTCCTTTTATTAGAATATTTGCACATTATCATACTATTTCCTGGTTAAATGATCTTACCATCTTTTTAAGAATAGACGCCATTGCAATTGGTTGCCTTTTTGCATTACACAAAGATTGGATTTTGGCCAGGCTAAGTAAAAATTGGTCACTGGTATTTTGGACATCTATCGTTGTTTTCATCTGTTGGACAAATCTTGGGTTGCTTTCATACCAGTATAAACTACACTCGGGCCCGTTGTTTATACCGCTTGGCATAGGAGATGGAACAATCGCAAATATTGTTATTGCTGTGATAATGATGTATTCAGTTTTTGGCCCCCGTAAGCAATGGTATACATTCCTTAATTTGAAATGGATGAATTTTATCGGGATATTGTCTTATAGTATTTATTTATGGCAACAATTTTTTCTGAACAATACAGGTCAGTTTTATAATACGTTACCGGTTAATTTAATATTTATTGTGATGGCAGCTCTCTTCTCATATTATTTAATTGAAAAACCGTTTTTAAAACTAAAAAGTAAATTTTCAAAAACAGCCACTGGCAAACCAACTCCAACCCCGGAGAATCTGTTTAGCGTGAAGTCAACGCAAAATTTTTCGTGACGATATTTTTGCAAAGCTGGGTGAAATGTAAACAGGGTAAATAACTATCAAATCATCATCAGGCAATATGTAGCAAGAATAGGCTGGATAAAATTACTTCCCGATGCGGCGGCGAAAAATGATTTCTAAGATTAAACTGCTGATTGTCAGCGTTGAATGTTTTTTTGGGGATTAATCATGCTGAAATGAAAATATGTCAGTGCCGTTATTGTATTAAATGTAAATTTTAATGAGCCATTCTTTGCGCAAATAGCCGTACGGACCTGAAGAAAATGTAATTGGTGGATGGAAAAAGTACTAAAATTGGTATATTCACGTTAAACCGGAGGTATGTTTCTTTATCAGATAAATTATTAGTGAACGGATTTGCGGGGCATAAATGGAGAAGAATCAGTCTGTTTTTTGTTTTATTTGAAAAAGTTTAATTACCCCGCGAAAAGCAGCATGATGCCAGTATAAACCTAATTCCTACCGCAAAATGACCCTCGTTAGAAGTAAAAAGAACATCATTAATTTTATCAAAAGACCTGAATATTACTTCAGACCGGGTTCTATTTTTAAAAAAGTGTTCAAAAAGGTCAATGGCGTTACTAATCACAAAACGCCCTGGGGCAACCAGATGGAGATTGATGTAAAGGAGACCATTGGCAACTCAATTTTCAGCACAGGCATTTACGACCTTCCGCTGAGCGAGACGCTTTGGAGATTGACAGAGCCGGGTAACTTCGTGCTGGATATTGGGGCTAATATAGGTTTTGTCTCGGGCCTTTTTTCTCATCGAACAGGACCAGGCGGAAAGGTATGGTCTTTTGAACCCAACCCCGTTATCATCAACAGGCTCAAAAAGAATATCAGTAACAGCAAATACGGGAATATAACACTTTATCCTTTTGCGCTGTCCGATTCTAACTCGGAAGGTTTTTTAGAATTTCCTGATATATTTTCTTACAATCAGGGTGTTGCATACGTAGAAAATAATGGTAGTCATTCAGCAAAAGCAATGAAAATTGATCTTCGTAAGCTGGATGATATGATCGGTTCTGATATTCTGATCAATGTGGTAAAGATTGATGTTGAGGGGCATGAGTTGTCTGTATTTAAAGGTGCCGAAAAACTGATTGACAATAAGCAAATTACAAATATCGTTTACGAGGATCATGACCCTTATCCTTCTCCAATTGCAAAGTTTTTAACCGAAAAAGGGTATACACTTTTAAGAATGGAGAAAGGATGGTTCAACCTCAGCCTGAAAGATCCCATTTCAGCACCTTCTACCAACGGTTGGGAGCCTACTAACTATCTTGCCACTCTGGATACGGAAGCGGTAAAAAAGAAAATGACAGGAATGTTCTATCAATGTCTTTGAGATTATCCCCAGTTAATTTTTTAAATAAAAGACAAGTATAAGTTTCGCAATTACCGGAATTTGCCGGTTATTTTCATGTATGTTATGAAGATCTTATTTATCTGTGGTGCGCTTGAGCCCGGCCGGGATGGGGTTGGCGATTATACACGACGCCTGGCGGGTGCAATCGGGTTGATGGGTCACGAGGCAACTGTTATCGCATTATACGACCCTTATGTTATTGAAGAGACAATTGCGGATCAGCTGTCAGACGGTCAGTCTGTGCATGTGCTGAGGATACCGCAGCAATCCACAGGCGTTTCCCGTTGGCTGCGTGTTCAGGAATGGACAAATGCTTTTAAACCTGAATGGATAAGCCTGCAATTTGTTCCGTATGCATTTCATCCAAAGGGAATGCCTTTTTCGTTGGGACGTGAATTACAAAAACTATTAATTGACGGACGGCGACTGCAAATCATGTTCCACGAAACCTGGATAGGAGCAGACGGCATTAATCTCAAACGCAGGCTGACGGCTGCCGTGCAAAAAAATATCATCCGGAAGATGCTAAAATTACTTCAACCCGGTATTGTACATACGCAGCTTCCTGCCACTGTCAAAAACCTGGAAACTATTGTACGGAGTATAAAACCACTTCAGCTATTTTCAAATATTGAGGTAGCAGGCCAATGCCAAAAATTTGATCCTTCAACGCTGCGTGCGGGCTTTTTTAGCCAGGCAGATGCCAGCCCTGCTGTTATTTCATTCCTACAGGATTTGGGGAGAAATGCAGCAGCATCAGGCTTGCGCCTTGAATTATTATTTATCGGAGGTGATCCGGCGAGGATGAAAGCAGCCGGTGAGACGCTTAGCAAGACAAATAATTTTAAAAATGTTTTATATAGCGGCTTCCTGCCACCTGAAGGTATTTCCGCCGCATTGCAAAGTTGCACAGTAGGTATTACTTTAGTTCCCCGGCATGCGTTGGGTAAAAGCGGAAGTGTAGCAGCTTTTTTGCAACATGGCATCCCCGTGGCGGCGCCTGTTATTTATCCGGGGATTGATCCGAATGAAATTGGTTTTTTTTCCGGGGAACTGTGTTCGGCCATCTTACTAATGCCAGATTTAAACGCCCTGGCATTGGCGGGTAAAGCTGCTATAAATGCTAAAAATGAAATTGGGCTAACTGTTATTGCGAAAATATTTATAGAAGATATCTGTTCCCGCCAACGAAACAATTCATAATAATTTAACCATTTTGAAAATTTTATTTCTCTCGCATACATTTTATCCGCAGGTTGGGGGTATTGAAGCCAACACAGAAGTATTAGCTGGCGCATTTACAGATGCAGGTCATGAAGTGCATCTGCTTACATGGTCTGGAGATAGCACGGGCAAAGAATTTCCTTACACAGTTATAAGAAATCCAACCAGGAAAAAACTTTTACAGGAGCATCAATGGGCCAGCCTGGTTTTTGAAAACAATCCTTGCTTTAGGTTGGGATGGCCCGGTTTGTTTTTTGGCCGCCCTGCAGTGATTGCCATTAACACCTGGATTTCAAGAGCCGATGGAAAAATTTCTTTGCGCGACAAAATAAAAATACACTGGTGGTTAAAGCGATGTAAAGAAGTAATAGCTGTAAGCGATGCAATACGGCGGGTATGCTGGCCGGCAGCCACCGTTATTGTAAATCCCTATCGCGTCAATGATTTTAAAATAATTCCCGAAGTTGTCCGCAATGCTGATTTTGTTTTCCTGGGCCGCCTTGTTTCAGATAAGGGAGCAGACCAGGCTATCAGGGCAATGCATACGTTAAAAAATACGATTGATAGAAATAATAAGCGTTCAACTGCTTGTCTAACTATTATTGGTGATGGGCCTGATCGGCTCAAACTGGAAAGTCTTGTATCCGAATTGTCTTTGACAGATCAGGTTATTTTTACAGGTGCGTTGCGTGGTGAACAACTTAGCAGGAGCCTTAACCGGCATCGCTTTTTACTGGTTCCGTCGGCCTGGGAAGAACCCTTTGGAAATGTGGTGCTGGAAGGAATGGCTTGCGGCTGCGTACCCATTGCATCAGATGGTGGCGGTTTGCCGGAAGCTGTTGGCAATGCCGGCCTTACCTTTCGAAGGAATGATATAGAAAGTTTTGTTACCTGTATACGCAGACTGTTAAATGATCCAAAGCTGGAAAGACAACTCAGAGAAGCCGCGCCGGCGCATCTTGCTGCGCATCATCCACGTTTGGTAGCCCGTAAGTATTTACAGGTCATACAAAAAGCGTTTCGCTGATTAATTTATTTATTACACCATAAGCTACATGCAAATAGAAATTCAAAATTTGTTAAGTATATATAATGTCTGCATCATTGGGAGCGGACCAGCCGGTATCATAACTGCACTTGAGTATGCACGGTTGAATCCGGATAAAAAAGTATTATTGATTGAATATGGAAGTAAAGTACAGCCCCGTGAAAACGGGTTGGATAATTCTATAGAAATAAAAAGCAGGTTAAATCACCACGATCCTTATGAGTGCACCAATAAAGGATTTGGTGGTACGTCTGCAACATGGGGTGGAAGATGTGTCATGTATGACGAAGTTGATTTTATGGACCGTCCTGTTCTTGCCGGTGGATGTACATGGTCTTCCGGATTATTTCACGAGATGAATGAATACTTGCCCGCTGCAGCTGCTTATTTTGAATGTGGTGATCCACAATTTGATCTAAAAGATATTCCAGTATTCAGCAAAACTTCCATAGCAGAAAAGTTTCACAGCAATGATATTCTTACTGATACAGTTATAGAGCGATGGAGCATGCCCACCCGTTTTGGAAAACGCTATGCGAAAGATATAGCGGATTCCCCCAACCTGCATATATTGCAGGGATATGAAGTAAGAGATTTTTCTGCTCCGGGAAAGGATGGTAAAGTTTCTTCGTTACGCATCAGGGCGACAGACAACAAAAACCTGGAAGAAGTTAAAGCAGATATTTTTGTGCTCGCGGCCGGCACGCAGGAAAGCACAAGGATTTTACTGCGCAATCACCAGCTTTTTGGCGCACTTGGTTTTGTTCCGGATGCCTTGGGTAAGTATTACCAGGGGCATTTATCAGGGAAAATTGCTTCTGTGAAATTTTATGGCGATCCCAAAAAAACCGATTATGGCTTTTTACGTGAACAGGATGGAACATTCATCAGGAGGCGCTTTCAATTTTCATCAAAATTTTTATCAGAAAAGAATTTATTGAATACCGCTATCTGGCTGGATAACCCACTATATTTCAATCCAAAACATAAAAGTGGTGCCATGTCTTTTATGTACCTGGCAATGCTAATGCCCATTATTGGTAAAAAACTTGCACCTCCTGCTATTGCTCATTCCATTACCAGCGGAAAAGTAAATGGCGTAGGGAAGCATTTATTAAATATTCTACGGGGGTTACCCGGATCATTTTTTACACCTGCTTCCATTTTTTTCAGGAGATACTGTTTAAAAAGAAAACTTCCGGGCGTTTTTCTGTACAGTCCACAAAACCGTTATGCACTGCACTTTCATGCGGAGCAAATACCTTTTGCCGGAAATACAATGAAATTAAAAACGGATGGCGAAACATTGGTGATTGATTATTCATTAACAGCAGCGGATATTGATTCTGTTATAAAATTGCACCAGGTGCTTGATGAGCAGCTGAGGGCAAGCGGTTGCGGAGAACTTGAATACTGGTTTCCCGAAAATGAATTACGTGAGGCTATCCGCAATATGTCGCGTGATGGTATTCATCAATCTGGTACAGCAAGAATTGCAAACAATGCTGATGAAGGTGTGGTTGATGCGTCGCTCAAATTGTGGGGCACAAAAAATGTGTATGTGTGCAGCAGCGCCGTTTTTCCAACTTCCGGACAAGCAAATCCTACTTTCTTTTTAGGAGCTTTTGCAGTACGGCTGGCGGCCCACCTTACCAAATTGTATAATGGCGTGCAACAGCCGGTAAAAGAAAATTCAGCTATGCCAGCGCAGGTTGATAATATTTAATATTGAACGCAACACGGTTATTATATTTTTCAATTAATTCTTCGCATGATTTCAGTAATAATTCTTACAAAAAACGAAGAGAAAGATCTGCCAGCCTGCCTGGGATCACTTCAATGGTCGGATGATGTTCATGTGCTTGATTCAGGAAGTACCGATGCAACAGTTAATATTGCAAAACAGTTTGGTGCAACCGTTTCTACGAATCCGTTTGAGAGTTTTGGAAAGCAACGCAACTTTGCACTTGCGCATATTGTTGCACGTTATGACTGGATACTTTTCCTGGATGCAGATGAAATTGTGACGGACAATTTTCACAAAGCGATGCTGGCGGCAATTACAAATGCTGATTCAGGAACGGCTGGTTTTTATTGTTGCTGGAAAATGATGCTGGAAAATAAATGGCTCCGGCATTGCGATAATTTTCCCAAATGGCAATTCAGGCTGATGAAAAAGGGAAAAGCGTCTTTTAGAGATTTTGGGCACGGACAAAAAGAAGACAACATCGATGGTCGCATTGATTATATTAAAGAGCCATACCTGCATTACGGCTTTTCCAAAGGGTGGTTTCATTGGGTAGAGCGTCATAATAAATATTCGGGGCAAGAGGCAATTGCACGGCTCAATAATCGTCCTCCTTTCAAGCATATATTTTCGTCGCATGGCAGTGTACGTAATCCGGCATTGAAATCCTGGTTAAGCCGCCTCCCCGGCTGGCCGCTGCTCCGGTTTATCCAGGCCTATTTCTTCAATCTTGGTTTTATTGAAGGAGTACCTGGATTTATTTATTGTGCTAATATGTCGTGGTACGAATTTCAGATCCAGATAAAAATGCGGGAATTGAAAAAAGCTGCGGAGCCAGAAATAATTGTTGCGCCAAAAATAGAAGGTGTTATAAAGTCATCTTAAAAACGGTAAAATAAAAGCGTTTACAAAGTAAGAAATGATTTTTATCATTTTTTTAAAAGTGCTGGTGATTATCTTTATAATATGAAAGTTGTGAAGTTTGTGATTTCGCTCGTTTATTTTTTTCTTCTTGTATATGCAGTTTTTTTTATAGGGCGAAGAAGACACCAGGAAGCCCGTTATGTAATTCTTAACCCTGTTCAGGGTATTGCCGGCCAGCTAAAAGCATTTAAGCTTGATGAAAAAGGAGATGCACTGAATTATTTTTCAAACCTGCTGGGAAACATTGCATTGCTTGTTCCCTATACTTTTATTCTTATTGTATTTTATAATTACAAAAACTACCGCCTTGTATTTTTGTCGGCCGTTTTAATAAGCATTTGCATTGAAGTACTGCAATATATTTTTCAGGTAGGGGTGGCCGATATAAACGACGTAATCTTTAATTCTCTTGGCGCACTCGCTGGTGTTTTTATATTCAGCAAATTTGAAAAAATGAAGTTGCAAATTAGCAGGCAATAACATACTGATTTTCTGCCAGTAAAAACGAGCCTGCAACCTTTATTCCTGCATCTTAATCCCAATAGGATCGCGCCGGTTTTCTAATGCTGGGAACCGTATTCAAACACTTCTTCATTTCTCTGTCCCTTCCTCTTTAGCATCACTGATTGATTATTTCCTTTCTTGCACGATCGTAATTACCACATGTATTTTTACGATAATCATTTCAACTTCAGAATTATTCCTGTGGAACTTTTGTGTGACTAACCCGTAAAACATTCTACAGAAAGTCAGATAGAGGTTGATCTGTATTGTTGTATACAGATGAAGATTTTTTTTTGAAATATTTTTACGCGAAGGATATTCGCAAAAGCGATCTTTCGGAATTAAATAGAAATCAACTTTTTAAAGCGGTTAGTTCCTTTGTTTTAATACAGATAACGTAACATTTGCCACGATTGTCAATCGTAGAAATAACATTTTTTTAGATTTTGGTCACATATTTGTAACCTGCAAAGAGCTTACAAGAAGAAACCATAAAATCTAAGACCTATGTTAGCCGTAAAGTTTTTACGGGCTGTATTATTTTTGACCCTTGGCATACTATTGCCAATTTTCATAATAGCCCAAACCTCTATTTCTTTTTCATTTTCTTTACCGGCAGCTGCCTCCACCAGTGCAGGCGTTTTTACAAAAAGCGGAACATTAATTAAGACACTCTGGAGTGGTGTTAATTACAGTGCTGGCAGCCATACCGTAAACTGGGATGGTACGAAGGATGATGGTTCTTTGGCGCCTGTTTCCAGTTATGATATCAGGGTTCTTTCCAATAATGTAAAATATAATTGGGACGGTGTTATCGGTAACACGTCTGATGCTGTTTCAGGCCCGACTGTACAGCGATTTTTTGAAAGAATATATGGCATGGCCGTTTCGGGCACCAGCGCATATTTTTCTACGGGTTATAACGAAGGCTCTCCCAGCCAGGCTAAATTTCTCACTTCTAACCCGCAGGTTAAAATAGATGTACTTAATTCTTCAGGTAGTGGTACAGGACAATCAACTTTATTTCTTACTACTGACGGAACAAATGTTTACTATGGCGGTAGCGACGCGTTTTCATCCGGTAATTCCAAATGGTTTGTGTACGGAACGAAAACAGCGGATGATGGGGAAACGAGCTTTTCCAACGGGACAAATTACTCCTGTGTATACGGGCCAACTTACCATAGTGCCATAGACGTTATAACCGACGCCTCTGCAAACATATCAGGAATGGCAGTGCAGAAAACGGGTAATTATCTTTTTGTTTCTCATAAGAACCTGAACAGAATTGATGTGCTCGATAAAACAACCGGGGCATTGGCGCAAACATTGTCTTTTACAGCACCAGGTGGATTAACAGTTGATAACAATAACAATCTCTGGATTATTTATACACTTGGTGGAAACCGTGTCGTAAATAAATTTTCGGTTCAGTCAAATGGAACGCTTTCAGCTGCAACACTTAATCTTCCCGGGCTTTTGGATCCGCTGGCGATGGCAGTTTCTCCCGACGGAAATACGCTGGTGGTAGCGGATGGATCTACCAGTCAGCAGCTTAAAGCATTTGATGATGCTTCAGGAAGCGCTTCATGGACGTTTGGTCAGTTGGGTGGATACATTACAGATCCAAATGTAACAAATGATAAGTTTTATTTTAGTGATTTGAGTGGCGGCATTCATGAAACATTTATCGCTTTTCAACCCGACGGCTCTTTTTGGGTGGGTGACATTGGTAATTACCGTACGCTTCATTTTGCAGCTAACCGCACTTACCTGGATCGCATGATGTTTCTGCGGCATAATTACAGTATTGCAGTTGACCCCAATAATCCCTCCCGCGTATTTGCGGAGTACCTGGAATTTAAAATTGATTATTCAAAACCACTCGCGGCAAATAATGGTTCGTGGACCCTTGTGAAAAACTGGCGGGCCGCAGTTCCCGCAGCCTACTACCAGGAGTTCATGATTAATATTTTAAAATTTACTACAACCCTGAGCAATGGCAGAACATATGGTCTGCTGCAGAATTTATCAACGTCAAAATTTGAAGTGGTAGAGTTGCCTGCTTCCGGTCCAATTCGTTTTACCGGCATTGCAACAAATGCGGCTATTCAAATTTTACCGGATGGATCGCTTGGCAGATATGCCATAGCCGGATTAAATCAACTTGCATACTGGCAAAAATTTCCATTACAGGGATTTGATGGATCGAATAATCCAATATGGGCTATGAATGGTGGCGGCGATACACTGGCAACAATGCCAAAAGTTGGAGGAACAGATCCTGTTGACTGGGGCAGTTACCCCATGGCGGGTGCGGTAACATCATCGGGTATTGTGGTTTCATTTGATAAGGATGTTATTATGCTTGGCCACGGTTTTGGTTATCATCTTGGCGGTATTCGCGCAGGAGATAATAAATTTTTATGGCAAACAGCAAAAAGCACCAACATTAATTATGCCGGCGAATTTCCTGCTGATGGTGGTTTTGATGTGGGCAATACGGTACAGTATCCTGGCGGCGTTGCGCTTGCAATAGATAGAAATATTTTCTGGGGATATCATGGCGAGTTCTGGAAAAACAGCCAGGTTAATAAATGGAACCAGGTATGGGATGACGGCCTTTTCATTGGTCAGTTTGGTGTAACCGGACCAGAAGTGGCCGGACAAATAGCTGCCCCGATGATGGCCGGTAATGTCTTTTCCGCGAATGTGGTCAAGGATGCAAATGGTGACGTATACCTGTACCACAATGATGAAAGCCACCATAGCGCTATGCACCGTTGGAAAGTAACAGGATTGAATACCATCCAGGAACAAACAGTTCCGGTTATGGTGGTTCCTACTGGCAGCGGGTTGCTGGGTTTTTATTATGATGATGTGGTACTTAATAATTTTGATCTCAAAAAAATCAGGATAGATCCAAACGTTAATAACAACACGGTTCCAATTGAAATTCAAAACCAGGGTGCTTATTCTACGCGCTGGAAAGGATACGTATTGCCGTCTTACAGTGAAACCTACACATTTTATGCAAACACAAACAAAAGTGTACGTTTATGGGTAAATGATCAGTTGATCATTAATAACTGGACAAACACCAGCCAAAATGAATCAAGCGGAACAATTAACCTTACTGCGGGCGGCAGTTATAAAATCAGGCTGGATATGAACGGCACGAATGGAACGCTGTCATGGTCGTCTGCCAGCCAGTCAAAACAAATTATTCCTTCTTCATATTTGGTCCCGGTAGCGGCGCCCGATACGTCAAATGGCATCGACCTGATGGAAGGGTTGTTATTTAATAATGTACTTGAGAATAATGTTTTTGGATGGAGCAGGAATACGGTAAATGAAGATTATACAGGTCCTGCTTATATGCAATGGTGGAGTGTAAAATCTGGTATTAAAGCGTATGATGTATCCAAATCACCGGATATAGCAGCAAACTATGCACAGAATGCAGGTGTATATACTATCAACCGCGACCTGGGCAACGGTGTCTTAAACGCATGGAAGATTTCCGGCGTAATTAATTATGAAGGAACCAATGCGAATTCGTCGGCGGGCCAGGGTGGTGTTTATTTTGAAGTACTGGATGCATTTGGTAAAGTAATTACCCGGTTTTATAATACTTTGTACTGGAGCGGCGGTTCAGCATACCTTAGCGTTAGTGCCAACAACACAATTCTTGCGTCGGATATTGCATCCAATATAGGGCCCACGATTGTACAGGCACAACCGATCAGTATTTCATTAGCCAATGGGGTTGCAACTTTTACCTATGCAAATTTTCCACCGGTTACAACAAGCATTTTGGATCCAAGTGCCAATTGGGAAATACCTAAAACAATGCGGTTATATTTCTGGACCAGTGGAAGCAATTACAGCCGGTCGGTCGATTTGCAGAGCATGCGCTTTTTCAGCAACAATCCAATTGTAACAACTTTGTTGCCGCTGAGATTTATTTCAGTAAATGCAAACCGCGATGGAAGAAATATGGAGGTAGCCTGGAGTACAGTAAATGAAATAAATACAGGTAGTTTTCAAATTGAAAGAAGCAATGACGGAGTTTTATTTAAGTCTGTTGGCACGCTTGCTTCGAATAATCTGCCAGGGACACAGAAATATAATTTCGTTGATGCTGCACCGGTAGAAGGAACAGCGTACTATCGTATTAAAGCAACAGACAAAGACGGGAAATATTTGTATAGTCCGGTAATTTCTGCCGGCCGCACGGATATTAAATTTTCTTTTTATCCAAACCCTGTACAGAATAGCCTGGAAGTTCATTATCCTCCGATAACTGAAGCCGGTTCGCTGGAAATCATTTCGGCAGGCGGTGTTAAATTAAAGAGTGTTGTGTTGAAGGCGGGCACTGCCAATTCATCGGTGGATGTTGGTTTTTTATTTCCCGGTTTTTATTTATTACGATTTAATAATGGATCTTCTGTAACTACCAATCCGTTCGTAAAACAATAAACAATAAATTTATTTGACTCATTATAAAGCTTAGTGATTATTCGCTAAGCTTTTTTTTGCATAAACAAGCTGCCTTTGCTAAACAGGTATCTGCATAATAAAAAATAACGCTGATTGCTTTGAAAATCAAATGGTCGTGGAGAAATTATTATTTGGCGTTTCGCAGACCAGCAAATAAAGTGGGCTTAATAGCCTGGTCAGCGTTTTTTTTGTAGATGTTTTTTAAGAAGTAGTCGTAGTTTTCATTCCAGTTGCCGGTGAGGCGCTCCGTATGCATCCATTCAGCAAATTGGACACTGATATTTTTCATTTCTTCCGGTTGTGGCTGATGGGTTTGAGCGGAAAGGGCTATCAGTTCGCAGGTTTTGGCAGCACTAATTAAACTGTCTTTATTTACTTCCTCGTATTCACCCCAATAATTGGTATTAACCGAAACAAGCTGGCTGATAGCTTCCAGGAACTTTTGATTTAATTCGCTTTGTTTCGTTTTGTCAGCCATGGCTATCAATTATTAAGTATTATAAAAAACGCAACCTGCAGGCGTTTATTGCTTACCGAAGACCAAATGGCGTCTAACACCAGGGTCTACAAATGTACATAGATTAATTAATTGGTCATAGTCAATAACATAGTATTTACTTAACCGTTCATTCTCATAACATTTGTACGAAACATCACTTAATTTATGACCGTATTTTTACGGTCTGGCAGTGCAGCATAAATTAATAATTCTTAAATAAAATGTAAAAGCCGCTTTTTTTCTCTTCCTTGCAATAGCAATATACTTCACCCCGCTATATAAAAAGGGTTACTTTAATATTCCTTTTATTTCATTCAGTTTAAACAATGCTTCTACCGGTGTGAGCCGGTTTATATCGATGCTTTCCAGCATTTTTCTTATCTCCTCAAACGTTTCTGAATGTGCATCAAAAATAGAAAGCTGTAATTTTTGAGAAGGCATATTTTTTATTTGCTGACTGGCATTACCATCTGCATGTGCATCTTCCAGGTGTTTGAGCATTTCATTGGCGCGTTGTATTAATGAAGAAGGCATACCGGCCATACGCGCTACATGAATGCCGAAACTATGTGTACTTCCACCTGGTGCGAGTTTGCGTAGAAAAATAATTTTATTACCCATTTCTTTATTGGTAATATGATAGTTCTTTATCCGGGGCATCCTGTTTTCCAGTTCATTCAACTCGTGATAATGCGTTGCAAAAAGTGTTTTTGGCTGGTGCGAACTCTGATGCAAATATTCTGCAATGCTCCAGGCAATAGAAATGCCATCGTATGTAGAAGTGCCGCGGCCTATTTCATCCAGTATAATTAAACTGCGTGGGGTAATATTATTGATGATGCTGGCTGTTTCATTCATCTCTACCATAAAAGTAGATTCTCCCCCGCTTAAATTATCGGAAGCACCAACCCGCGTAAATATTTTATCTGTAAGTGCAATGTGCGCACTGTCAGCCGGTACGAAACTGCCCATATGTGCCATGAGCGTAATCAGTGCAGCCTGGCGCAGCAGCGCACTTTTGCCGCTCATATTTGGACCGGTAAGGATAATAATTTGTTGCGATGAAGGATCAAGAAAAATGTCATTGGCAATATAGCTTTCACCTGCCGGCAGGTTTCTTTCTATTACCGGATGGCGACCTTGCTTTATATCTGTCTCAAGCCCTTCATGTATCTCTGGTTTTTTGTAATTATAATGAATCGCGTTGGAAGCAAAACAAATAATACAATCAATCACCGCCAGTACGTTTCCGTTTACCTGCATGGGCGCAATATAATCCTGCAACTCAAGCAGTAGCTTTTCATATAGTTCAAGTTCTATGGCCAGTATTTTTTCTTCGGCACCAGTTATTTTTTCTTCATATTCTTTCAGCTCGGGTGTTATATATCTTTCAGCACTGGTAAGAGTTTGTTTGCGCATCCAGGCGGCGGGCACTTTGTGTTTATGGGAATTGGTTACCTCCAGGTAGTAACCAAAAACATTGTTAAAACCAATTTTTAATGAAGATATACCGGTAGCTTCTGCTTCTTTCAATTGCAGTTCAATCAAATAATCTTTGCCACCGCTGGCAATTTTTCTAAGTGTATCCAGTTCGGTATGGATGCCTTCTTTTATCACACCACCTTTTGCAGCAGTCGCTGGTGGATGTTCATTAATTTCTTTGATGATTTTCTCAACAATATAATGACATGGATTAATTGAATCGGCTAATCTTTTCAGATAATCATTGGATGCAGTTTGCGCCAGTTGTTTGATGGCTTCTGCATGTTGCAATCCGCGCGCGACCTGCATTACTTCGCGCGGATTTATTTTTTTTAACGGAATTTTGCTTACCAGCCGTTCAACATCACCGCTTTGTTTTATATGCTGCGTTATTCTGGTGCGCATATCAACCTCTTTTATAAACCACGTCACCAAATCAAGACGTTCATTAATTTTCCGGATATCTTTTAAAGGTAAAACAATCCAGCGTTTTAACATGCGCGCGCCCATGGGTGACACGGTATTATCGAGCACCTTATGTAAATTGTTTCCATTGTCAATACTACTGCCAATCAATTCAAGGTTACGGATGGTGAATCTGTCCATCCATAAATAATCTTCACGATCAATGCGTTGCAAAGAAGTAATATGCTGCAGGTTGGGATGTTCGGTGTCTTTCAGGTAATGAAGTATTACGCCTGCAGCAATTATGCCTGCGTTCATTTCTTCAATACCAAAACCTTTTAATGAATGCGTCTGAAAATGTTTTAGTAAACTTTCGTTGGCATAAGCCTCATCAAAAATCCAGCTTTCTAAAGTGTAGGTATAAAATTTGTTTCCGTGTATTTCTTTGAAATGTTTTTGAAAGCTGCGCTGAAAAATAACTTCTGCCGGCTTTAGCGTTTGGAGCAGTTTGTCAATATATTCCTGGTTACCTTCTGCAACAAAAAATTCACCCGTAGAAATATCAAGAAAAGAAATGCCCTGGATATTCTCCGTAAAATGAATAGCCGCCAGGAAATTATTCGTATTATGTTCCAGTAGTTTATCGTTGGTGGCCACACCAGGTGTAATCAGTTCGGTAACGCCTCTTTTAACAATCCCTTTGGCAAGTTTAGGATCCTCCAGTTGATCACAGATGGCCACCCGGTAACCTGCTTTCACCAGCTTGTGGAGGTACGTGTCCAGCGCATGATGCGGAAAACCAGCCAACTCTGATGATGAAGGCGAAGCACTGTTTCTTCTGGTTAACGTAATGCCCAGCACCTGCGAGGCAACGATGGCATCCTCACCAAAAGTTTCATAAAAATCACCTACCCTGAAAAGCAATATGGCATCCGGGTATTTTTGTTTAATAACCCGGTGCTGCTGCATCATTGGTGTATCTGAACTTTCTTTAACCATGGGGGGCAAATATAGTTAATGTGGAAATGTGAAGAATGTGATAATGTGAAAATGCATCGCTGAATCGCACATTTCCGTCTTGATTCGTCCAATCAGTGTTTATGATTCGCACCTCATCATCTGCACCGCCCATATTGCCTTTTAAAATTTTGTCAGCCAGCTCAAATCCTTTTCTTTTGCAATAGAAATAACAGGCAGTGATAAATACACATCAGCCGATAACAAACTTATATGTACGAAGTTTTAAACAAGTATCTTTTTCAGCATAAAAGTATCTCTATACCCGGGCTGGGGTCGCTGGTAGCAGAAAGCATTCCGGCGGTATCTGATTTTGCCAATAAACAATTATTGCCGGTTCAGATAAAGTTCCGGTTCGATAAATATTTTGATGTACCCGACAAAAATTTTTTTATTTATGTATCAGAAAAGAAAAAGATAGCTGATTTTGAAGCCATCAGGTGGTACAATGAATTTGCTGCTGACCTGAGAAATAGAATAAGAACCGGGGAAGAAGCTGTTTGGCAGGATATAGGCGTATTTAAAAAAGATTTTGGTGGTGAAGTGGTGTTTGAACCGTATGCTTCGCCATATGAATTCTATCCTGTAGTAAAAGCGGAGCGCATCATACATGCAGATGCTAAACATTCAATACTGGTAGGAGATAAGGAAAAGACCAATTATGAAATGACGGAATTATTAAGCGATAAAATATATGTGGAAAAAGAATCGTGGTGGATTTATGCACTTATACTGGCAGCGATTGGTTTCAGTATTTTATTTTTTCATTTATACCGCAATAATATGAAATGGGGCGCTTCCGGCAACCAGCAACGGATTGAAATCGTTCAACCAAAATAGTTTCATTGTAAGATCTCATGTTTACCATCTTTTTTCCAAAAATCTTGTCGGTTGCATATCTCATTAATAGTTGTAATCTTAAAACTTAATCCCTGCGGGAATTTTTAAACTATTAAACATTGCATTTTTCATGGGAATTATAACAAGAAATGTATGTCCCGTTTGCAACGCAACGGCTATCATAAAAAAACTGAATGCAGAAGACTACACTGTTTCTCATCAGAAATTTGAGGTATGGCAATGTAATAATTGCTCACTGCGTTTTACACAAAACATTCCTGATCTCTCATCTGTTGCCACTTTTTATCAATCTGATTCCTATATTTCTCATTCCGGTACCAAACAGGGTATTATCAATAAACTGTATCACCTTGTTCGCAAAACAACTTTAAAAAGAAAGCTGCGGCTGGTTGAAAAATCAACCGGCGTACAAAAAGGAAATTTGCTGGATATCGGCGCGGGTACAGGCGCTTTTGCAAGCACTGCGGAACTTGCAGGATGGCAGGTTACTGGCCTTGAACCTGATAGTGCTGCAAGACAGCGTGCTGCAGATTTGCATGGAATGCACCTGGAGAATACAGAAGCGCTTTTTCAATTGCCCGCAGAGGAATTTGATGCCATTACCATGTGGCATGTGCTGGAGCATGTGCATGAATTGCATGAATATATTAATAAGATAAAATTATTATTGAAAAAAAATGGGCGGGCATTGATAGCAGTGCCCAATTATACATCGCATGATGCGGAACTATATAAAGAATTCTGGGCAGCCTATGATGTGCCGCGACATTTGTACCACTTTTCCCCGGCATCAATTAAAAAATTGCTGGAATTACATGAGCTGAAACTGGTTGCGGTTGCGCCCATGTGGTATGATAGTTTTTATATTTCTATGATGAGCGAGCAATATAAAAAAGGAAAAAATAATCTTATCGCAGCAGTTTGGAACGGACTGCGTTCTAATCTTACCGCACTGTTTAACAAAGAACGTTGCAGTTCGCTGATTTATATTATTGGGAAATGAAATTAGTATTTTGAATTTTGTATGATAAATTTTGAATTCAACTGCAACGAATTCAAGACAAAATCTAATTGAATTTTATCTCATAAATTGTTGGCCACAATTTTCCTGTTACATACAAACTTTTGGTTGCCGGATTATAAGCAATTCCATTCAATACTTCCGCTTCACCATATTTTTTTTTGGCTTCTGCATCGAGATTGCTTAAATCAAGTCTGCCCACCACCTTGCCATTTGAAGGATCAATTTTTAAAATATAATTTGTGGTGTATTGGTTGGCATAAATAAACCCATTGATGTATTCCAGTTCATTTACAT
>JBDUAY010000362.1:0-6026 GCA_040004415.1 Bacteroidota bacterium
TATGCCAACCTCGGCTCCATGCTGATGGTAAGTGGCATACCATACGATAGCGAAGAGGCCCGCGGCATTGCTGGTGCTATCACCGCTATTATGACTGGTATTGCATATAAAACATCTGCAGAACTGGCTTCCATTCTCGGCCCATTTGCGCGCTATGAAGAAAACAAAGCGCATATGCTGCGTGTAATGCGCAATCACCGCCTGGCTGCTTATGATGCTGATGAATATGAAGGATTGAGCTTGAAACCACAGGGTATCAAAGCAAAATATTGCCCGGATAATTTACTGAAAGCTGCTACCAAAGCATGGGATGATGCGGTACAGCTGGGTGAAAAATATGGTTACCGCAATGCGCAGGTTACCGTAATTGCACCTACGGGTACCATTGGATTGGTGATGGATTGTGATACCACGGGTGTTGAACCTGATTTCGCTTTAGTGAAATTTAAAAAATTAAGTGGTGGTGGTTATTTCAAGATAATTAATCAATCTGTGCCGCAGGCGTTGAAGAATTTGAAGTACGATGAAAAGCAGGTTGATACTATTATTAAATATGCTGTAGGATCCGGCAGCTTTGCAGGCGCCCCGCATATTAATCATCAAACACTGAGCGAGAAAGGTTTCCTGGCGGATGAAATTAAAAAATTAGATACCGCAGCAGTAGCCGCATTCGAAATAGGCTTTGTATTTAATGTTTATACACTGGGCGAAGCTTGTTTACAAAGGCTTGGTTTTAAACCAGAACAATATTTCAATTTTGAATGGAACCTGCTGGAATCGCTTGGTTTCACCGACGTACAAATTGATGCCGCCAATGATTTTATTTGTGGAACGGGTACAGTAGAAGGTGCGCCATTTTTAAAAGATGAGCACTTACCCGTTTTTGATTGCGCTAATAAATGCGGAAAAAAAGGCGAACGTTTTATTCATGCCTATGGCCACATACGCATGATGGGCGCTGCGCAACCTTTTCTGAGCGGTGCAATTTCCAAGACCATCAACCTGCCCAACGAAGCCAATGTAGAAGAAATTGCGGATTGCTACATGCTGAGCTGGCAACTGGGGTTAAAAGCGAATGCGCTTTACCGTGATGGTTCTAAAATGAGCCAGCCACTAAGCAATAAATCAGATAAAAAGAAAAAAGATCAGGAAGCAGAAAAAGCACTGGCAGTTCCGGAAGCAACAGCCGATTCCAATATTGTTGACATGAGCAAGTTAACGGTAGAAGAATTGCTGGAAGAAGTACAGAAACGTGTTCAATCGTCTCCGGATACAAAATTAAAACGCCAGCTGGCGATGATTGTAGAAAGAAGAACGCTGCCTGCAAAACGGCGCGGCTTTACGCAGAAGGCTAAAATTAACGGACAGGCATTGTTCCTGAGAACAGGTGAATACGGGGATGGAACCGTAGGAGAGATTTTTATAGATATGGCCAAAGAAGGCGCTACCATGCGCAGTATGCTGAATTGTTTTGCTATTTCAATTTCAATTGGCTTGCAATATGGTGTACCGCTGGAAGAATTTGTAGAGAAATTTGTATTTACGCGTTTTGAACCATCTGGCATGGTTGACCACCCGAATATTAAAACCACTACGTCAATTGTCGACTTTATTTTCCGGGCATTGGCGTATGAATATTTGGGCAGAACAGATTTGGTGCATGTGCTGGATAAACCTGAAATATTAAACACCGGCACAGATGATTGGGATGAAATACCTACTTCATTGGAGTATGCTGCAAAAACACCTGAATTAAGTGATGTTCGTATTGTAGCAGCAGCCATTAAAAACACAGAACTGCCGTTAAGGGGTGCACAGTCCAAATCTACTGCAGCATCAAGAATGGATGGCAATGGTCTGAACGCAGTGAATGCAGCGGCTAAAAGTATGCAGAGCGACGCACCGGCTTGTAATACCTGCGGGCATATTACCATCCGAAGCGGCACCTGTTACAAATGCCTGAATTGTGGCAACAGTATGGGTTGTTCGTAGGGGCACGCCTGCGTGTCGCCCCGGGCGTGCATGCCGCACAACATAAATTTTATGGACGGTTTATATAACCTTAGATCTGCTCATTTTTATGAGTGGATCTTTTTTTGTGTAGCTGGTCAGCGTGCAAAGACTGTTACTTTCACACCACAGTATCTCCGGTTTAACCGTGGAACGTTATCTGCGCCTGTGAATCGCCAATATCTTTTTTAACAAATACCCTGTATTATTCTTCATGTTTTTCAAATAAAAAAGGCCACTCTGCAGCGGCCTCTTGTAACTTCTGTCAATATATTTTACTTCATTTGTTTACGCATGAATTTGCCCAGGTATTTGCCTGCATCCGCATAGCATTCTGCAAGTCGAACACCCGTCTCATAATCGTTACCACCAAAAGTTCTTCCTTTCGCATTCTCCACCGTTATTTTGGCGATTACTTTAGAAGGATTAGCAGTTTCAACAATCCACACTTCTGCATCGGTTTCAGCATTTTTACGTGAAATGTAAATATTATAGCCAGGCTCCATCGATGTAGTTTTATAAATCAATGTGTATTTTGCGTCATGTTTTGAACTTACGCTCAACTCGCTTTCCCGTTCAAATAAGTCAATAAATTTCGGCTCAAAAAGACGATGACGGTCAGATACCCAGTCCTTGGCCCACTGGTCGCCTTTCCCCGGTTCCTTTTTGTTGTATTCATCTTTTTTCTTGGTGATGTAGTCGGATTCGTTATCAAATTTACCCACGCTTAAATGTTCGTAGGTAAAATCAGTATTTATCTGCTTTTCGCTTCTTAGCGGCGCAAGATCACCTTCAATCATTTTAATACGTTGGGCATTACCACTAATAGAAAGTGCTACCATGCTTATTGCAATTGCGCACGTTTTAATCAATTTCATAAGTTTCTTTTTTAGGTTTATGAGAGCACAAAATAATAAAAAAATAAGCTGTTTTAGATCATTTTAGCAATTACTTATTTTATGGCACAATTGCATCAGGCGATTTTGACTCATTTCTTTGCAAACTGTAATCCCGGTAACGCTTTATGCAAATTTTCATTGTGCCATTTTTTTAAGAAAATATTACTATTGCGAAAAAACCAAATACTATATTTTTTGCCAGGACGTTTACAATGCAGAAAAATAATTAACCATGAAAACCCTTATTGCCCTCCTGCTCGTATTAATCGCATTTTCTTCCTGCAGCCGCGCCCTTACACCAGACCAGGCTGCTAATCATCATTATAAAAAATGCCGGGATATCAGGTAAATAAATAATTACTGCTAAACATATTAGCCTGGCAATGTAACTATTGCCGGGTTTTATTATTTATGGTAAGATAAAAAAGCAAGTAACGGGTTGATTTCTCTTTACAATAAGCACAATTTTATAAAAATTGTACGATGAGAAATTTTAAAATTATTCCGCTTTCCGCCGAAACAGCCAATGAAATAAGATCAACCAAAAAAGATTTTTTGGGAAATGATATTGTTGTGCAGACAGCAAATGGCGCCGGACCCTGCAGGCAATCGCTCCAACCATTTATCCCGGGTAAAGACAAAAGAATCCTGCTTTCCTATTCTCCTTTTAGTAAACCTGGTTTGTTTGCAGAAACGGGACCCATATTTATTTATGAAAACGAAGTTGCATCTTACCGGGATATTTACCGGTTTCCTGCAGCAATTAAAAGCGATAAAATCAACTTTCCATTATCATTGATTGGCTACAATTCAAACGACAATATGGTGTACACTAAATTGGTTGGCGATGAGGATGTAGAAGATCTGATTGAACAAATTTTTGATACCCGTGCTGATATTCATTACCTGCATGTACGTAATTCAGAAGCCTGCTGTTTTATTTGTAAAGTAGACCGTAGAAATAATTAATCATGGTGAATGGCATACTGTTGACTTTGCCGGTAGCAAATGTCCTGCTATACTTATAAAAAATAAGACAATCAGGTTTGCGGGCACCCGCAAATTAAAATCTATGGCATGCTTTCGTGTACATCCGGCAAAAGAATAAAAGTAACCAACCGCGTTTTTCTTCCCAGCCAACAAGATGCGGTTGAAAATGGTTGCCGGCCTTGCGGACATTGTATATGCAACAAATGCAAGCAGGGAAGCAAAAATTAAATAATGATAAAATTGCTTTTCAGTTATTAGCTTTATAGCTTCAAACTAATAGCTTACCCTGTTATGATAATACAGTTTGGATATGATAAAAAGCAGGTGCTGCAGGCACTCCGGTATCATTTTCTTTCGAAACCTGAAATAAAAATCCTCGTAATACTGGTAAATGTATTTGCCATTGCCACCGCCATTTTATTTGCCTTCAAAAAAATACAGGGCTTATCATTTCTTGTTTTTTCTTTTTTATGGTTTTCGTTAATGCTTATTATCTGGAGAATTTTACCGGCAACTATTTATAAAAGAGCGGCTACTTTCCAGGATCACTTTTCTATCAGGTTTGAAGAAGAAGGTGTAGAATTATCCAACCAAAATGGCTCCAAAGCATGGGCCTGGACGTCCTTTAGCAGTTTCCTGGAAAGCCCTTATTTTTTTCACCTTTATTTTGATGCCAGGTCATTTTTTCTTGTGCCAAAGGACGCTTTTAAAGACATCAATCAACTACAGGCTGTAAGACAACTAATTAGAGAGAAAATTACGCGCTAAACAACCGTTTATTTTGTAACCCTAATGTATAGCCAAATGACATCTGTTGTGATAAAAATATCGCGAAAAGACCTATCTTGCAGCCCTTCTGGCCTTATTAATTCCGTCAGGCAATATTGAACCAATATTTTTCGTATTGAGAGTAGACCGTAGCTAACACCAACCTGTAAAAAAAAATTAATCTAAACAGGTAAAATCCATTTTAAAATGCCTAAAGTAACCTTCAACAATAAAAATAAAGTCTTCTTCAACGCACTCAAGCTTAACGTAGACCAATATTTTGAAACAAACAACATCAGCCCCACCGGTAATTGGGAACTGTACACCAAAACACTTTTATTGGTGCCCGCAGCTATCGGGTTGTATATTTTGCTGCTGTCAGTTACTATGCCCGCATGGGCGGCCCTTTCGCTTTGTGCTTTACTGGGTTTTGTATTGGCAAGTATTGGCTTTAATGTAATGCACGATGCCTGTCACGGCAGTTACTCCAGTAAAAAATGGTTGAATGATTTGATGGGCCTTAGCTTAAATGCACTCGGTGGTAACGCCTTTATCTGGAAATTTAAACACAATATTGTACACCATACGTATACGAATGTAGATGGGGTTGATGATGATATTGCTAAAAGTCCGCTGATGCGTCATTGCGCTTCGCAAAAATGGGTTCCCGCGCACCGGTTTCAGCACATTTATGTATTGTTGGTGTATTCCATTTCATCTGTTGCCTGGGTGGCTATGATGGATTTCAATAAATATTTTCAGCAAAAAGTATTTACCACACCGATGTCTAAAATGAGTATTAAAGAGCACATTATATTCTGGGCCAGTAAAGTCTTGTATGCTATTTTTTATGTGGCCATTCCTGTGCATTTTGTTGGATGGGGCCCATGGGCACTGGGCTATGCAGCCATGCAGGTAGCATTGGGCTTAACATTGGCACTTATCTTTCAGCTGGCGCACGTGGTAGAGCATGTAGAATTTGTTGCAGCTGCTGGTATGGAACACAAAATGATTGAAAACGAATGGGCCATTCACCAGGTTAAAACCACGGCTAATTTCGCCCCAAAAAATAAATTCATTAATTGGTATGTAGGCGGATTGAATTACCAGGTAGAGCACCATTTATTTCCCCGCGTTAGTCACGTGCATTATCCTGCTATCAGTGGTATCGTACAAAAAACTTGTGAGGAATTCAACCTCCCGTATAATACCTTTTCTACGTTTACCGGCTCATTGGCTTCCCATTTTAAAATGATGTATCAACTGGGAAGAAAGCCGGTCAATATGCAAGCTGCGTAAATCTTACTACTTACATAAATCTTTTCAATAAAAAATGCCCCGTTTGTACTGGGCATTTTT
>JBDUAY010000363.1:0-6024 GCA_040004415.1 Bacteroidota bacterium
GTAAACCAGGCAATGAACAGCTGAAACTCTTTATATAGAATTAACGGATGCCAGTATAAAGTTTCCCGACAGTTAAGACCCCGCGTTCAACCCAAAAATTGATTCTAATTACCGATTTCATATGTGCAATTTCTTAGTATTGTAAAATTTCGGTTGCTATTTAATTATGAGAAGGAAAAATTCCATCTACCGCAATAATATACCGCACACCGCCGAGTTGTTTCTCAGCTTCTTTGAGATTAGGTAATGCAAAGGTTTTGATTCCATCACCTCCGTACGTATTTCCTAAAATGGCAAATAATGGTTCTGCTGCCTGTTTATTTATCAATTGCCCCTCGCAAAATGCCCATCCCATGGGTGCAAAGTTTCCTGCAAACAAAATGATCGTTGCTTTAATGGGATCCATCTAAATAATTTTTAGTTTTTAAACTAAAGCATTTCCTTTCATTATTATTCTCTGGAAATGCCGGGAATCCACCGGCAAGAAAAGCAGCAGGTAAATTTCCTTGTGAAAAAAAGAATATCACAGACTTATACAGCTGCCGGCATTGACAATATAACAGGATCGATAACAGTATGCTTATCTTTCATTGCCTGGTTTTTTGGATCGTTTATAATAGATCCCAATAATGCAACATCCGTTGCTTCTATCACCAGCACTACAGCGTTTGGATCGTCCGTATCCTGGAATGATTTAAAACCTGATACAGCAGGTGCAAAGAGGTCTGCCCTATCCTGGTGACCTTTCAACCATGCATTAATATCACGTACTTTGTGTCTTCCTACGATCGTTGGCATTGTTTGTTGTTTTAGTTGCTATTGCCTGCTCTGTCTGGTTTTCGGCTACCCCATTTATTACCTTGTTAATGATATAAACATGTATACTTTTAAGTAATTCTTATGTGCTTCCATAAAACAATTTATCCGGCCGGTGTCTCAGTACTTGTTTGGAAACATCAAAAAAAGACGACAGGTTTGTTACCTGAATTTCTTACCCCAGATGCTTAAAACCGCCTTTTTTAAAACTCAGCTTCAAAAATTTTCTTTATGTTATTATGACCGGTGATTTACAAAAAACACCGCTGCAGAAAACAACTGCAACGGTGGCGAAGAACAGGCGCTGATTGTACCTGCAACGCATTACAGTTTCTAATACAGAAATTATTTTACATGGAAGTCAGCACGCTTTTAGAAATTTTCCATTGGCCTTTTACTTTGATAACGGTGTTGGTATAGTTGCCGCTTCTCTCTATTTTTTCCCCTGCGTTGGTGGAGCCTGTAACATGATACGTGCCTGTTGCTATTGCACTGCCATCGGTTTGTGGTTCCACTTTATCCTGTTTTATTACGATGGCTTGTTTATTGCCGGCAAATGATTTTGCAAATTCAGCGCTGATGGCTTCATTGCCGCTAAGGCTTGTTCCGTCAACGCCCACCCTTATGGCATCATCAGTATACATAGGTTTTAATGCTTTGTCATCTTTCTTGTTATAGGCATCCTGGAATTTTTTAGTAAACGTTGCCAATTCTTTTGTGGCATCCTGCGCTTTCAATGGCGTAATAAATATTGCGATGGATGTAAGCGCCAATAGCAAACTGCGTTGAATAATCTGTTTCATGGTGAATAATTTGCTGAATTAAAAATATTTTACCAATGTGATAATGCTTAATCGGTACTTGTAAAGAATTGAATTTTCGGTGCACCAATTACCCCGGCATTTGTCATTAATTTTTTCTTTTCTTCAGAAAAAATGGATGCCTTTGCCTTCGCCATATCTTTAATGTCGAATACAAGTTGAACAATGCTGGAGTCCGCTAGATTGCGGGCCAGTACAACATCAATCAAACCCTGACTTGCCCGCGCAGCCGTGCCTTCGCTGTCAAAAACTTTCAGCCAGGCATCAAAGTTTTTTACCTTGTGGGTCACCATCACCCATGTTTTTTCTTTTGAATCAGGATTAAACCTGAGCGTATGAAAGAATGCTATCTCCGGTTTCGAGACGACGCCATTTTTCGTCATTACATCTTTTAACCTGGGATCAGCAGCAAATTCTTTTGCTTTTGGGATATCTGATACATTCAATACGATCAGTATGTTGTTGGGTTTGTCATTTTCACGGGCTACTACAAGTTCAGTCAGCCCGCTCGCCTTACGTGCCGTGGAATCACTATTAAATGCGGGCCGCCATTTGGCATAATCTTTTACCGTATGGGTTATTTCCGCCATATCAAACGGGACAAAAGCCGCAGGTGCAGCTACAGGCGCTGCGGCAACGGTATCTGTTGTTTTCGTTGTATCTTTTGAACTGTCTTTTACTGTGTCAGCACTGTTGTTACATGAAAATCCGATTGTAACAATACCCATTGCCAGCAGTGATCGAAATGTTTTTTTCATAATTGTTTTTTTGGTTTGTTTTTAAAAAGGCCGCCAGGCCCGGTGGTGCAATGCTATAAAGTTCTGTTTCGCCAGGCCGATCAATGGATAATTTCTCACCATTTTACCCGATATTTTCAGCTGATTACAGGACAAATTGTGCACCGGCAGGATTAATTCATCATTTTATAAAATCAATCCACATTTCTTTTTTACCAGCTGTTCTAAAAAAACAGTTTCCGGCTAACTTTATAACAGAATGCCCAGGCCGTTCACCACCCTTACAACCATCATTACGCTTTCCATGCTATGCCTGGCGGGGGGAGCGTTTGCACAAAAAACACCCGACTATGAATCCATCTCCACCGCGCAGGGTTTATCGCAGGGCATGGTCTTCGATATTTTACAGGACCGCGACGGCTTTATCTGGGTAGCTACCAAGAACGGATTGAACCGTTACGATGGCTATAGTTTTAAAGTTTTTTCCAACGATCCATATAATGCGCATACGTTGAGCAGCAACACAATTGTGAAACTATTTGAAGATTCAAAAGGAAGAATATGGGCGGGAACGGAAGGCGCCGGTTTGAATGTGTACGATAAAAAAAATGGCAAATTTTACCGCATCGCAAACGGGATCGCTGATCCCACCAGCCTTTCTGGTAATGCAACAAGATTAATAGAAGAAATGCCCGACGGAAGGATGCTGGTAGCTGCTGACGGCGCGGGCTTAAACATCGTTCAACTTACAAACGATTTTTTTGAAAAGGATGCAGCACCTGTCGTTACCAGGCTCACATTACCCAACAATGTACAGGTGTACGGCATGGGAAAAGATAAAAAAGAACGGGTATGGATTGGTGGCATGGATGGATCCGTCTACCAGTTTGATCCAGTGAAATACAGTTTTATATATTTAAAAGCCGGGCAGCTTTTCAACAGTGGTTATTTCACCCAGGATGGAACCATACTTATAAATGGCAACCTGTTTCTTTCAGACGGAACAAATGTCTTTCCATTATTCGATATCAACAAAACACCTGCAGGCAATATCATCTTCAGACCCACAGAAAAGCTTTGGGAAAATTTGCACCGTGAACTCCATTTTTATGATGTGAGTAAATGGGAACCGGGTAAACCGGTGCAATGGAATGTGCAATTACCTGTTTCCACCAAACTGGTATATCCATTTATAATTGATCATTCAGGAATGCTTTGGACTGGCTCCATTGGTTATGGTTTACGCAAATACAATACGGCCGGCAGCAAATTCAAAGCGCAGCTGCCCGGCACCAGTGTGCGATGGATTGTTCCTGTTACGCAGCATGATATTTTTTTAGGCGATTATGCTTATGGGTGGAAAAAATTAACATCAGATTCAATAGCAAATGATCCGTTTAATAAAATTGCGCCGGTAACACAGATTGATAATGTTATCATTTCCAAAACAGGCGATTACTGGATAAAGAGCGATAATGAAGGATATTTTACCTACAATCCTTCCTCCGGCAAATTAACTGCGCATCCAGAAATCAATTATTACAATGGTGTTGGTGATAAGCAACCGATGCTGCAGGACAGCAATGGCAAAATATGGTTTGCCGGACTTGGTGGTGAATTTATCCGTTTCAACATTGCCACCAACACGCTTGATAGTTTTAGCATCAACACCGATGCAACCAGGCCGGTTCTTGCAAAAGCAATTTGTACATGTTTACATGAAGATAAGCAAGGTGTATTCTGGATAGGTACGCAGGAAGGATTTACAAAAGTTATTTTTAGTGATAAAGAAAATGATGCGCCAGAGGTAAAATGGTATTACAATAACAGCACTACGCGCAATTCACTTAACTATAATCATGTATCGTGCTTTATGGACGATCCCGCAGCGCCAAATAAATATTTATGGATTTGTACAAAAGGCGGCGGGTTAAACAGGATGGATAAAAATACGGGCGATTTTTTTCATCTTACGACCAAAGAAGGTTTACCCGATGATGTTGTATATGGTATTCTTCCGGATGATGCGGGCAATATATGGGGAAGTACCAACAATGGAATTTTTTGTCTGCTGGCCAATACAGCCAATGATAGCAGTCATTGGGTTTTCAGAAATTTTACAAAAGCATATGGGTTGCAGGACGATGAATTTAACACAGGTGCCTATGCAAAATTGTCCAATGGCAACCTTGCTTTTGGTGGCGTAAATGGTCTGAATATTTTTAACCCAAAAGAAATTCTTGCAACAAAATATACGCCCAATGTATTTATCACCAATATCATGATAAATAATTCGCCGGTTACTGCCGGTGATAAAACAGGCGTTTTGCAAAACAATATTGAAGCAACCCAAAACATTACGCTCAATTATTTACAGGATATTGTTACGCTTGAATTTTCATCGTTGGATTTTACGGCGCCCCGCCAAAATAAATATCGTTATCAATTGGTGGGCATCGACAAAAATTGGGTGGAAAGCGGTACCCGCCGCACTGCAACCTACCTGCATCTACCGTCGGGAAAATATGATTTCAATGTACAGGGCAGTAACAGCCAGGGGATCTGGAGCGATAAAATTGCGCGACTGAACATCACCGTATTGCCGCCCTGGTGGCGCACCTGGTGGGCGTATCTGTGTTATGCTGTATTACTGGGCCTGGCCATCCGCGCTTATTTCAGGTTTACCATCAACAGGGCCAAACTGCAATCGCAATTAAATGTTGAACAGCTGGAAGCTAAACGGGTAAAAGAACTGGACGCTGTAAAAACACAACTCTATACCAATATTACCCATGAATTCCGTACACCCCTTACCGTTATACTTGGTATGGCGCAGCAGGTTAAAAGTAATCCAACCGTGCACCTGGAAAATGGAACAGATATGATCATCCGCAATGGTCAGAACCTGCTGAACCTGGTAAATGAAATGCTGGACCTGTCGAAACTGCAAACGGGTAAAATGCCATTACAATTGATCAACGGAGATGTAATTAATTTTCTCCGGTACATTGTGGAATCATTTCATTCGCTCGCAGAAAGCCAGCAAAAACAATTGCATTTTTTGGCTGATACAGATGCTTTGTATATGGCCTACGACCCTGAAAAGATCCGGCAGATTGTTGCCAATTTATTATCCAATGCTTTGAAGTTTACACCGGAAAAAGGCAATATATACATTGGTGTAAGTGAAGGCATCCCCCCCGGCAACGGGCGCCCATCCGCCGTAACACCTGCATTGGTCATTAAAGTAAAAGACACCGGCATTGGCATACCGGAAAGCCAGCTGGAGAATATTTTTGATCGGTTTTACCAGGTAGACAACAGCCATACCCGCAAAACAGAAGGAACCGGTATCGGTCTTGCACTTACAAAGGAACTGGTAAAATTGATGAACGGAGAAATTGCGGTTAAAAGTCCGCCGGCAGGTGCCGTTAAAGGAACAGAGTTTACCGTAACGCTGCCTTTTAAAAAATTACCAGTGGTAGAAGAAAATATTTCTTACCCGGTTGCAAAAGAAATATACCGGCCGAAAATAAATACTGCTGCAATAAGCGATTACGAAACCATCCCTGTTAAATATAGCATACAAACGCCATTAGTTTTATTGGTAGAAGACAATGCGGATGTAGTGGCCTACACAGCCTCTTGCC
>JBDUAY010000364.1:0-6023 GCA_040004415.1 Bacteroidota bacterium
ATGACCATTAATAACCCTGGATGATTTGAACGCGTTGGTAACATATTCCTTTTGGGTAGTACTGTCATCAAGGGATTTCATGATATCAGCCTGGGCTTGTATGCCCTGCAAAAAAAACAAGGAACACGAAAGAATAAATACGGGCTTCATGTTTAACTGATTAGTTATTGGTTAAAGTTTTATTATTGTGGGGTGCCGGCATCAATCCATTTTTTTATCATGGCGATATTGCAGTCGCTTAATTTGCCGCCATCATCCGGCATGGGCCGGTAGCCACTTGAGTGGCTGATGGCTCCATATAAATATCCGTTTTGTGCATAGAATTTCAGCCCACCGTAATTGTCAAGCAAAATGCCCGAAACATCATTGGCAGTACTATGACACTGGTAGCAATTGGTCTGGAGAATGGGAACAATGTCTTTTGTATAAAATACACTGTCAGCAATCGTACAAGGTACTGTCACAACATCTTTTTTTGCGTATGCACAGCCCGCAGCAATTGCAACAACAACACTAAAGAGCAATAGAATAAAAAACAACTTTCTTACCTGCATAACGTAACCAGATTATTAAATGATAGAATGATGTGCCCTTACATGAATTCTCTCAGTTAATTATACGGTACAAATGGAAATAAGGTTGCCAGCACGCGGAAATGTGATGGATACAATTTTGAAACAGGGAAGTATGCGAACAGGGAAAATCTTTTACGTTGAATGAATTTAATTAGCACATTCGTCATATCCATCACATTTCACGCCAGGCCTGCACTATTTCTTCAGCGTGCTGTTTGTTTTTTGGATGGGTGAATATTTTTTTGATGGTTCCTTTTTCATCAATTAAAAAAGTAGTACGGTGCAGCCCCATATATTCCCGGCCATATAATTTCTTCTGTCCCCATACACCGTATTTATCTATGATCGTGTGAGACGGATCGGCAATTAATGTAAATGGCAAAGAATATTTAGTTTCAAATTTCTTATGCTTCTTTGGTTCATCCGGGCTTACACCGAGCACTTCAAAACCTTCCTTTTTTAACAACGAATAGTTATCACGCAGGTTGCAAGCCTGTATGGTGCAAGTGGGTGTGTCATCTTCGGGATAGAAATACAGTACTACTTTTTTACCCTTAAAATCTGCCAGCGAAATCTTTTTTTCGTTCTGATCAACAGCTTTAAATAATGGAGCTTTATCGCCTTCGTGTAATTCTATCATACTTTATAATGTGATGAATGTAACAATGTGTAATTCCAGTATCTCACATCCACTATTTTTGAAATTTCTTAATTGTTATGTCTTTTTTTATTGTCACATGCAGCACAGTTCGTATTTTCCACATTTGCATATTTCCACATTATCTCGTAAACGAAAATATTTTGGAAGCAACATTTCCCGCCTCATCTTCTACGCTTATTTTTAATGAATGTGATCCGGCACCGCATTTTTCATCAAAAATATAAATAAAACTTTTTCCTTTATCATTGGTAAAACGCAGCCATTTGCCGTCCAGTTCAGCCCTGAAATATTTAAAAGATTCCAGGTTGTCTTTTATAATAAACACAATGCGCAACGCCCTGCTCATATTGGCTCCATCCTTAAAACCAACAGGTACAATTACTGGCGGTGTTTCGTCCAGCACCAGTTGAAAATTGCCCATATCCCTGAATTTGGCGGCGGCCCAGTCCTTTTGCCACTGTACTTTTTGTACATTACTTTTTGTGCCCGTGAAGCGCTGCATTACCACATGACTTTTTTGGGTGGTATTGAGTAAAACAGTTGGTTTAATTCTTACTGTCATTGAATCCTGCAAAGGAATATAAGCAGCCCCAATAACATGAATGGCCGAAACGCTGTTTGCAGTGGTAGCCGGCATTTTCTTATACGCTATGTGCACAGAATCGTACAGGCAACGTTCTCCAATGTAAAATTCACAATCGGTGGCTTCAAATCCATCCAGCATGAAAGGATAAAACATTTTTCCTGCAAAAAAAGTCAACGGAGCCGGACTTCCGCTGTATTTTACACTGGTGGTTAGAACAGCGGTATTATTGTACGCATCCTTTACATAAATCTTAACAATATGTATGGCACCATCGCTTACATCAATTGTGCCATTGCTGCTAACCGGCTTGTAAATAGAATTCAGGTAGCCAGGCAACAGGTACAGTTGCTGCAAAAATGGTCCGCCGGTAGCCTTGGTTTTATAATCTATATGGGCATTGATGTTACGTGTATTATCGTAACTTATCTTATCCATTTGAAATCCAATTACTGCCTTATCATTATCATATAAATCTGCTTCAAAAATTCCATTGGGGTTTGCAGAACCACTTTGTGTATCTGATGCTGATATAGCAAAACTGATTTTAGGCGTCGTAACTGTTATGACAGGAATGATACTGATATAACCGTCTGCTGTTTTTTTAATTGGTATTAATTTGGGCGATTGTTCATATTGGCTGAGTCGCCGGTCGTACACCGCCAGCCTGCTGATCGTTGGTTTGGTATTGTCTTCCAGCGGTAATCCAAACAGTGCAGGATTTCGGTTTATGTCATCCGCCGTACCGCGTATTTCAAAATGCAGGTGTGGCCCCTGGCTTCCGCCGGTATTGCCACTATACGCTATCACATCACCTTTTTTTACAGGGAACAAATTGGGCGGAACATCTAAAAAAACTCTCCATGATTCCTGTTGGTATTGCTGTTGTTTAAGCCACGCATCCAATGCCGGTATGAATGCGTTCAAATGTCCATGCACGGTAGTAAAACCATTTGGATGGTTGATATAAATTGCCCGTCCAAAACCTGCAGGTTCAATTTTAATTTTAGCAATGTATCCATCAGCCGCCGCATGCACCGGCATATTTTCATGATGATCCGTTTTTAAATCAAACCCCATGTGATAATGATTGGGTCTAAGTTCACCAAAATTACCGGCCAGGCTTATTGGTATATCCAACGGGCTCCTGAAATAACCTTTGGGATAATTAATAACCGGAAACACTTGCCCACGGCCGACTACAGCGATGCTAAGAAAAAACAACAGGAATATTAAACGCATCAGTATTATTTTTTTATTAATTCATAACCGGGCAAAGCTAAATGCTTCGTGCCAAAGAATTATTCAAAAGAAACATGTTCAATACTAATGAAGGATGCTTTAACAATCTTTTTAAAAAATACCCACTTTATGGTATGCTTTTTTTTCAACTATGGTACAGCGTTTGTCATACACAGATTGTCTTACTATAATATAAGGAACAGGCAAACTTTTTATCATGAAAAAATATTACAGAAACTTTCTTCTCAGTATTGTGATGGTGGCGGCCACCATCCTGGGCTGGGTGAAAGGCCCGGAAGCAAAACAAAAATTGGTGTATAAATGGAAAACCAGCTATGATGAAAAACGTCAGCTGGCAAGAAAGCGCATTGCTTCACGCCGTGGACAGGTGGTACTGGATGATGTGGAATGGGCTTCATTTCATAACAGCTGATACAATGCAATCTATATATATATGCTCCCGGTCCGAAAGGCCGGGTTTTTTTGTTTAAAAGCTATGTGTACAATCCCTGAAAAAAATAACGTCAATAATTTCTTTCACTCCCTTACTTTTGCGCAATTTGTTTGACCTCTCAAACCCTTTTCAAAAGAAGGGCTTAATCCAAACGAAGTAACTTATATGCCAAGAGATACCTCCATACGTTCAGTTCTTATTATTGGTTCCGGCCCTATTATTATTGGCCAGGCCTGCGAGTTTGACTATTCAGGCACACAGGCCGCACGCAGTTTGCGGGAAGAAGGAATTAAAGTGATATTAATAAACAGTAACCCCGCCACCATCATGACCGACCCGATGATGGCCGACCGGGTTTATCTTTTACCGCTGACCGCTGAAAGCATTGAACAAATACTGGAAGAAAATCAAATCGACGCCGTATTAGCAACTATGGGCGGACAAACCGCGCTTAACCTGGCCAAAGAAGCGGAAGACCTTGGCATCTGGCAGAAATACAATGTGCGTTTGATTGGCGTAGATATCAAAGCTATTGACAAAGCAGAGGACCGTGAAAAATTCCGGCAGTGGATGATCGCAATGAAAATACCAGTGGCAACCGCTAAAACTGCCAATTCATTTTTGGAAGGAAAAGAATTCGCGCAGCAGATTGGCTTTCCATTGGTAATCCGCCCTTCCTTTACATTGGGTGGAACCGGCGGTGGTTTTGTACACGACAAAGATGATTTGGATGAAGCACTGAACCGGGGACTACAAGCCTCTCCTATTCATGAAGTACTGGTTGAAAAAGCCGTGCTTGGCTGGAAGGAATTTGAACTGGAATTATTAAGAGACTCCAACGATAATGTAGTAATTATTTGCACAGTTGAAAACTTCGACCCAATGGGTGTGCACACCGGCGATTCTATTACGGTTGCACCTGCGATGACGCTCAGTGACACCGCTTTTCAATTAATGCGCGACACAGCCATCCGCATGATGCGCGACCTCGGTAATTTTGCAGGTGGTTGCAATGTTCAGTTTGCACTCAATCCGGATACGGAAGAAATCATTGCTATTGAAATCAATCCAAGGGTAAGCCGCTCTTCAGCACTGGCATCTAAAGCAACCGGTTATCCCATTGCTAAAATTGCGGCAAAGCTTGCCATTGGCTATTTCCTGGATGAACTGGAAAATCAAATCACAAAAAATACATCGGCTTATTTTGAACCCGCGCTGGATTATGTAATTGTAAAAATGCCGCGCTGGAATTTTGATAAATTTAAAGGCGCCAACGATACGCTCGGATTGCAAATGAAAAGTGTGGGCGAAGTAATGGCGATTGGCAGAAGCTTTACAGAAGCAATGCAAAAAGCTTGTCAGAGTTTGGAAAACAATGCTGTGGGACTTGGCTATTATGGCAAGAGCCAGATGCATGCAGAAGAGCTGATTGAATATTTAAAGACGCCGAAATGGGATCGCATATTCCGTATCAAAGATGCCATCATGCTAGGTGTATCTGTAGGCACCATTTCTAAAGCTACCAATGGTATCGATCGCTGGTTCCTTAACCAGATTAAACTGATTTGTGAAGTTGAAAAAGAAATAGCAAAATATAAATTAGAAACGCTTCCACTTCCACTGCTGGAAAAAGCGAAACGCCACGGTTTTGGAGATGAGCAAATTTCTAAAATAATGAACGACGGTACAGAAGATGCCGTATATGAAAAAAGAAAAGCGGCTGGCATTACCCGGATATTTAAAATGGTGGATACCTGCAGCGCCGAGTTTGAAGCAAAAACGCCTTACTTCTATTCTACTTTTGAAAACAGTGGCGCCAATGAAAGTAAAGTAAGCGATAAGAAGAAAATCATTGTGCTTGGTTCTGGTCCGAACAGGATTGGCCAAGGTATTGAGTTTGATTATTGCTGCGTGCATGGATTACTCGCCATTAAAGAATGTGGTTACGAATCCATCATGGTTAACTGCAACCCTGAAACGGTTTCTACAGATTTTGACATGGCTGATAAACTTTATTTTGAGCCGGTTTATTGGGAACATCTCTGGGAAATTATTGAACATGAAAAACCAGAAGGTGTAATTGTGCAGCTGGGCGGACAAACAGCATTGAAACTTGCTGAGCGCCTCCATAAAAAAGGAATCAAAATTATCGGTACTTCGTATGACAGCATGGACATTGCGGAAGATCGCGGACGTTTCAGCGATATGTTGAAAGACCTTGACATCCCCTATCCGTCTTATGGTACCGCTGAAACAGTTGACGAAGCTGTTGAAGTTGCAAATCGTGTTGGCTACCCGGTGCTCGTTCGCCCCAGTTATGTATTGGGCGGACAGAGAATGCGCATCGTTATTAATGATGATGAAGTAGAAAGTGCGGTTGTTAGTCTATTAAAGCATTTACCCGGCAATAAAATATTGGTCGATCATTTCCTGGATCGTTGCCAGGAAGCTGAGATAGATGGCATTTTTGACGGCGAAGATTTTCATGTGATGGGTGTGATGGAACAT
>JBDUAY010000365.1:0-6011 GCA_040004415.1 Bacteroidota bacterium
CTTTACATAATGACAAATTTATTTTACAGCCTTTATGTCTTAGTGGAGGAGTGAATCGAGTTTTCGATGAAAGAGAGGGTAATCGTTAAGGTCATTATGACTGCCGCCCTCAATAGTAATGAACTGGTCAGTTGGTTTTAGAAACGGCTCTAACTTTTTTGCGTTACTATAAGGAATGATACCATCTGATGTTCCATGAAAGATGGTCACTGGTACAATCACCTGTTGCAGGTATTGATAAGACGGAATTTTATAATGAATCATCCTTTCAACCGGGTAAATGGGAAAGTAATGACCCGATAAAGATGTAATGGAATAATAAGGTGTTTCGAGTATCAATTCCCTGCAATTTTTCCTGGAGGCGAGGTAAGCGGCAATCCCGCTGCCCATACTCTTTCCGTATAAAACTATCTGGTCTTTACTAAATCTTGCTGTTGCGAGAATATACAATTGCTCTGCATAATTGTATAAAAGTTGCTCTGTTATTTTACCCGTGCTTTTTCCATAACCAGGATAGTCTATCATCCACACTTCATACCCATTTTTCGTAAAATTGGGAGCATACCTGGCATACCAGCCAATATTTTTACGGTTACCATGAAAATACAGCACTACACCCCTGGGTGGCCCGGAAGGGGTGAATTGTATGATGTTGATATTAGCACTATCATTATAGGGTATATTGATTTCTTTGTGTGGTATTGAAAAATTATAGGCGTGATGTTTTTCCATTTTTTCAGGATGAAACAAGATCCTATCCTGCAGGTAATAGATGGCAATACCTATTAACCCATAGAGCATTAAAATAATTTTTATGCAGCGGAATATTATTTTTCTTTTAACCATTTAAATATTCTTGATTCTGGGATTAAGATATAGGTGCTGGTTATTGAAGGATCAATTGCATTATATAACAATCGCGTAATAATCGCGACTTCAAAAAATCTCAAAGTCAGCAATAACCTAGTATTTCAAAATGTCCCGTATAAAATTATGGTATTCAGGAAACGATGGTAGATTATTGTGGCCGCCACCATGTATGCGTATCAGTGTAATTTTATGCGGATTTATTTTTTGCAACTCTTCGCTGTGCTTGATGGGTATCAGCCGATCTTTGGTGCCATGAATAATATAGGTATGACAATTTACATGCTTTAACCACTTGTCCGTACGCAACTGGTACATCAATAAAAGTTTAACCGGCAGAAAGGGTAAAAAACGCTCAACTACCCTGGTAAAGTTGTAAAAAGGCGCGTCAAGGATCAGGTAGCGCGGCTTATTATCGCTGGCAATTTTGCTGGCAAACCCGCTACCCAGGCTCCTGCCATACACTAAAATATGGTGTTGCGGATATTGCAATAAAAGTTGCTCATACACAAATTGCAAATCATTCATCAGGTCCTTCTCCGTTCTTTTACCTGTGCTTTTGCCAAAACCGCGGTAATCTACCAGCACTACATCATAGTTATACCTGTAAAAGTCAGTTGCATATTTAGACCAGCCTTTTATGCTGCGGGTATTACCATGTAAATAGAATATGAGTCCCTCCGGTTTGTCGCGGTAAAAATGCAAACCGTTGATGCGAACGCCTGGTGCCACGTCGAAAAAAAGTTCTTTGAAAGGAATATCGTACTTAAAAGCAAAATCCTGTTTTAGCTTTTCAGGTTTAAAAATAAATTTATCCTGTAATAAATACACCAGGAGGCTGAGTAATGCTATCGCGATGACAATATATAGGAGGGTTGTATTCAGTTTTTTATTTTAAATGTAAATTATATTATTTGAACCCCTGAACATGGATACTTCTGGTAAGAAAGGATAACGGGGAGGTAATCTGCATTTAAAATAAACGATTCAAAAATTACAGGGCTTCTTCCGGGTCGTGATATACCCGCTTAAGTTTAATACCCTGCACCGGCGCAACAATCAGCGGAAATTTTTCAATATTTACATTGGAAGGATCAAGTCCAAAACCACGTTCTTCGGAGAGACTGAGTTCTTTCAGCCAGAAATACAATTTCATAATTACCCGTTCGAAAAATGGCAATTCATTATCCTGGCTAAGGTATTTTTCCATCACGATAAACTGGAAATCACCTACTACATTGTTCCGCTCGAGGCTCTCATACCGGCTCGTGATATTAACTTCTTTATTGTGAACCAAATCTTCTACCACTTTACGGAACATCAGGTTGATTTTAGGCTCCATGCGGAAACCCAGTTTGATTTCCACCCGTATTATGTCATTGGGTATGATATGTTCAACATTGTATTCACTGGTATACGGATCATCAACGGTATCTACATGCACAAACCAATAGATATCTGATCGCTTGGGTTTTTTGTTAAGGATGGAATAAATGATTTTGTGCTCAATTTCCTTCGGGTTATTGGCACTGGTCATATAGACCAGGTGGGTAGCAAATTTGGGTACACTTTTATCATTGCTCAGCTCCTGTATCTGGGGAAGGTAATGCTCCAGCCTTACAAATTCCACATAGCGATTTTTAATTTTCCGGCTACGGTACCAGATGTACATAATTGAAAATAACCCACCGGCTACCAGTAGGGCCACATAGCCACCATGTTTAAACTTATCTAAATTGGCAAACAGGAAACTGAACTCGATGGATAAATACAGCAGCAGGTATAAATATATCCAGGTGGAGGGAACACGCCTGGATATAAGATAATTCGCAAACAACATAGACGTGGCAAGCATACACAGCGTGATGGCCAGCCCATACGCTGCTTCCATATTGGTCGATTCACGGAAATACAACACTACGCCGGTGCAGCCAAAAAATAAAAGGAAATTGATACCCGGAATATAAATCTGGCCACGTTCTTCGGTTGGAAATACCACTTTCATTTTTGGCCAAAGGCTTAAACGCATGGCCTCACTGATAAGGGTAAACGAACCGCTAATCAGGGCCTGGCTGGCAATAATGGCGGCAGCAGTAGCAATAATAATTCCCGGTATGACGAACCAGTCTGGCATAACACCGTAGAAGGGATTAAAGCCTTTGCCGATCATCTCCTCTGTGATACGCATCCCATTCTTATTCGCCAGTATCCAGGCGCCCTGCCCCAGGTAATTAAGAATTAAACGAGTTTTTACAAATATCCAGGAGACCCGAATATTGTCGCGCCCACAATGGCCAAGATCACTGTACAGTGCTTCCGCACCCGTAGTACAGAGAAATACAGCGCCCAGAATCCAGAATCCTTTTGGATATTGCGTCAGCAATTCAATAGCATAGTGCGGACTCAGCGCCCTGAAAATAGAATAATGCTCGTGAAGGTGGATAAATCCCAGCACCGCCATCATAGTAAACCAGATCATCATCAATGGCCCAAATATTTTTCCAATTGAAGCTGTACCAAACTGCTGTAAAAAAAAGAGAACAGTGATAATGCCCAGCACAATGTAAATGATGGTCCTGGTTTGTATATTGCTCAGGTGGGGAATATTGCGTAATCCTTCTATAGCCGAAGTAACAGAAATAGGAGGTGTAATCATTCCATCTGCGAGCAACGCTGCACCGCCAATCATTGCCGGCAGCACCAACCATTTTTTTTGTCGCCTTACCAGCGCATACAGGGAAAATATACCACCCTCACCGCGGTTGTCAGCCTTGAGCGTGAGAATTACATATTTCAGGGTTGTTTGAAGGGTAAGCGTCCAGATAATACAGGAAAGACTACCTATGATCAGCTCATCAGAAATTATTTTTCCTTTTGTAATGGCGTTCAGAACATATAGTGGAGACGTTCCAATATCGCCGTAAATAATACCCAGTGCAACAATCAATCCCGCTGCACTTACTTTATTAATGTTAAGATGTTTACTCACTATAAAACAATTAATCAGGGTTAGGGATTACAAGCAAGTGTGTTAACTGAACCAGTTGGCATCTTGTTGCCGGGTGAAAGAATTCATACCGGTCATGCTGATTAAACAGGTTTGCATTTCTGATGATGGTTAGAGGTGTTTGCTCCTCCCAAATACAGCCGTTATTGCGGTAGAAATAACTATCAACTGTTCGTATCATTATTCCGGTATAACTAAATGGCGCCGGGGGTATCCCGACGCTGGCACAAAGGTATAAGGAAAAAACAATTCTATTCATTTTTATGTACGGACGCGGGTTCCTGCATCCGCTATTTACCAACAATGCGTTAAAACTTTGTCATAAATCCAACGGGTAAACCTTTTCTGCCCTCCTGGTTGTTGCAGAGGTAATAACAATTCATAAATTGGGGTGTAACCTGTAATTTTAATACCAGAAACAAAATTGTATGCCGTATAAAAGAGCGATCGTCCTTTTCCTGTTGTTTTTTACTGCCTATATCGTACATGCTCAGGCGCCGAAAATAGTTTACTCAGAACCCGAAAAAGAAGACAGCCGCCGGACCAATTTTGAGATCATCGGGAAGATGAACGGCAATTTCCTGGTGTATAAAGCCAACCGTAATGACGATGCTATTTGCATCTATGACAACGACATGAAATTAAAGGAAAGGGTAAAACTCGATTTTACGCCTGACCAGCAGTTGATAAATGTAGATTTTGTCAGCTACCCGGATTTTTTTTACATGATTTATGAGTTCCAGAAAAAAGGCGTTGTGCATTGCATGGTTACCAAAATGGACGGTAATGTAAAAAAGATGACCGACCCCATTGAATTGGATACCACCCAGGTAGGCTTTGCGTCGAATAACAAGATTTATACAGCCATTAACAGCGACGATAAGCAGCGTATCATGATCTTCAAAATAAATAGCAAGAACCGTGATAATTTTGTTTTCACTACGTTGTTATACGATAAAGATCTGATTCTCCAGCATAAAGACCGTATGGGTATTCCGATGGAAGAAAGAAATGATTTCTTCACTGATTTCTTACTGACCAATGACGGGGAGCTGGTGTTTGGAAAATTTTTGCGCCTTAACAACAATGAATATATTACCCGGCTGTCAATGGTCATTAAATACCCGGATTCTTCCCGGTTATCCGTCAATGATGTGGATCTCGGCGGTAAAATACTGGACGAAATAAAATTAAAAGCAGATAATACGAATAAAAGGATTTTGCTCAATGCTTTTTATTACAAGCAAAAGCGCGGCAATATAGAAGGCCTCTATTCCCTTTTATGGGACAAACTGCAAAACAAAAAGATAAGGGAAATCAGCAGTCTTTTCAGCGATGAACTGCGGGTAAACGCAAAAGGAGAGGACGCTTCTGCGCGTACGGCTTTTAACGATTTTTTTATAAAAAATATTATAGTCAGGAAAGATGGAGGTTATCTCATTGTCTCCGAGTCAGAATACAATACTTCCCGTGGCGGACCGTTTAACCGGTGGGATTATCTTGGCTATGGAAATCCCTGGATGTCGCCGATGGATTATTACAATTATTCACCCTACGGTTACTGGAACAGCCCCTGGAACCGCTGGAACAATGGTTCGAATACCCGTTATAATGCGGAAAATATTATGGTGCTATCTTATAACAAAGACGGGTCAATCGACTGGAGTACGGTAATACCAAAAACCCAGTTTGATGATGAAAGTGATAACATGATTTCATTCCAGCTGATTAACACCGGTGCGGAGATTCATTTCCTGTTTAATATGTCTGAAAAGCGCACTATTATGCTGAACGATCAGAGCATTGCTGCCGATGGGAAGATAACCCGCAATCCAACACTTAAGAATCTTGACAAAGGATATGAGTTTATGACCCGCTCAGGCAAACAGGTATCTGCCAAACAGGTGATTGTACCATGTTTGTATCGCAACTATCTTTGCTTTGCTAAAGTGGAATATTAAGCCAAATCCTAAAAAACTAACGCAGTGGTCGGAATCTTTAAACAAAAAAATCCCGGTAACGCTTTCATTTTATTGCTCTACGCCATCGCGCTCAAATTTCCTTTTTTCATGCATCCGGAAAGACCGGTCGCAAATGAAGGCGATAATTATATATTTAAAATTATTGTAAATTTTAT
>JBDUAY010000366.1:0-5996 GCA_040004415.1 Bacteroidota bacterium
AGAACAGCAGTAATATGCCACGAATCATTGATCCCTGGCATTGACAATAAAAGCATTCCTAATTTTCTTTGGATTGTCCAGTATCGAGAAAAAATCATCAAGATAGCCGATCATGTCTTTTTTGGATGCAGGCAACAGTAAATTACAATTGTTGATGATATCATAAATTTTGTCTTTCTGTTTGCTGTATATGACTAACTCCTGGTTCAATTCTTCTTCCGACCGGGGAAAACCCCTGTAAAGCCGCTGGCGGACATTGGTGATGTGAAATAATTCATCGGGAACTGAATAAGTAGTATTTACCAGGCCCGAGAAATCAAAATCATACGGAACAACAAATGGCCTGGAGGCAGAATCGCTTTTAAGTGTTATCAGCCTGATGTTATGACTGGCGGATACTGCCCAGTCTGTATTACCAATCATATATTCAAACAACGCTACTTTGGTCATTTGTGATCGATCCGTTTGCTCCGAAGTAAACTTTTTATCGCCCGAAATAAAACATTCATTCCGGGCAGCAACTTCTTTGATGTCTTCCATCAGGTACGCATATTGACTAACAGGCTTGTGTGCCCCCGTACTGTCTTCATAAGTAAGATATAACAGGCGAACCCGGAAGCTCTTATCGCAAATGAGGTTAAACATTTTATAGATAAGATATTCCTTCAATAAATTTTGTTCATCCTGCCTGGAAATCCGGCAGGTGCTCACAAGCTTCAGTGCTTTCAGTTTGAAGAAACCAGCAGCGGGATTATTTTTAAAAATAAGTTTAAGCGGCGGCAAGTAACATTCCTCACGCCGGAAATGGCCCCTCACTTCAACAGAGATATTGTCTGAAACACCAAAGTCATCGCTGAGCCGGCAGGTAAACAGCGCCGGGAAAATTAAACCTTCCCGTTCGCGTCTCGCAAGAAGTTTTCTAAAATTGAGCGAAAGCGTCGCCTTCACTACTGCGGTATCTTCAAAAAATTTTACTTTGTCAACAAATAGTTGTGCGTTGACAGAAGTTACAGATCCTGTTATAATCAACAGAACAATGATGATCACTCTCATGGCAGGGTTATGTTTTGGGTAATGTTTATATTTCTACTTCGATACGTCTTCAATTACATGTCCAATAGAACCACTCGGCATTTGAATGTGCAGCATATTTGTCACGGTCGGTGCGATATCTGTCATGTACACCTCTTTGCCGGTATGCCCCTGTTTGATATTCCATCCATACCATATCAACGGTATGTGTGAATCATACGGATTCCAGTCTCCATGCGTCGTTCCGCCGCGTTCGAAGTTTTCGATCCATTGCGGATTAAATATCATCTGTATATCTCCGCTGCGTTGCGGATAATATCCATTAGCAGTCTTATTTTTAATTGTTTCATTCAGGGTAACATCATTTAATTTATCCAGCGCAAAGGCCCTGTACATGCCGGGTTGTTGCAACAGGTAATGAATGATAATTTCATTAACACTATCCTTGTTAATTCCCATTTGTTCTATCAGCTTCCTGTCGAGCCAAACCTGGCAGGCAGATACATCTAATACCATTTTATCGCTGCCAAATTTTTTTTTCAATGTCTTGTTTAAAACAGCCTGGTAACCGGTATCCACCAGGTTACCTGCGGGAATTTTATGCTGCTGTAAAAAAGCAGGTACATGCGCGGCACCATGATCCGCGGTTAAAAATAACAGGTAATTGTCTTTGCCGGTTGTAGCATCAAGGAAATCAAGAAAGCCGCCGAGGTCTTTATCCAGCCGCAAAAAATCATCTTCTGCTTCAATAGAATTTGGACCGAAAGTGTGACCAATATAATCGGGCGCTGATAAACTTAGGGTGAGCATATCCGTTACATTTCCTGCTCCCAGTTGCTCCCCGGTTACGGCTGCTTCTGCCATATCAAAAGTAAAACTGTTTCCAAATGGCGTAACGTGCAATGTGTTATAATTTTTACCGGTAAAGGGTTTGAGATCATATGGAAACCCGGATGCATCTCTTCCAAACGGCCTGTATTCATATGGTTCTGCGTCTGGGGTACTTTGCGTGTAGGTTTCTACCGGGTGGAGCGTATTCCAGCCGCCGGCATAATATTTATCAACCAGTTTTTTAGCATTTACATCCTTTACCCATTTAGGTAAATCCTTCATATAATACGATGACGATATCCAGTCGCCGGTTGTTTCATCGTACCAGTAAGCAGCATTTGCTGAATGGCCGGCGGGCAAAATAGCGCCCCGATCTTTCAGTGCGATGCCAATTACTTTGCTATGATAATTGGTTGCCAGGCGAAGCTCATCACCGATTGTCGTAACCAATAAATTACGCGGACTCATTTGTCCGGCTGTGCCTTTGTTACCAATTGTTTTTTCATTGGCATCGTCTGTGCAATAAACCGCCTCCATCAAATCATAATCCCACCAGTCGTTGCCGGTGATCCCAGTGATAGCTGGCACAGAACCGGTATAAATACTGGTATGCCCGCATGCAGTTACCGTTGGTATATATGGCACTAAAGTGTTATCGCAGGAGAATCCGTTATTCAGGAGCCTTTTAAAACCACCATTGGTTTGGTAACGGCTATAATACCGGTACAAATAATCCCACCGCATCTGGTCAACCACGATACCGACTACCAGTTTAGGCCTGGGTATATCAGCAGCGGCTGCGGGTGCAGTTTGCGCATGCACGTCTAACGCAACAAAAAAAATGATACTGGTAAGTATTCTCAGCATTCTTTAAATATAAATGTTTTTTTGTCCCGCTTCCTGATACTTGCAGAACATGGATCCTTTGCTTTGCTTGTAATACAACACGGATTAGACGGATTTAGAAGGATTTTTGGCGAAACAAGAAATTATGCACAGCTAATTTTTGTACACCCAAAATGGATTTCTCACAGGCCATTTTTGCGTTCTTCAGGCGAGAAAAAGATCTGTTCAATAATTTTCATCCGTGCGCTACCAGTGTTGCTGATTCAGCGAACCAGCGAACTAATGCTTTTTATGTTTTTTATTTTTCTTTTCTTTTTTAAGTGGTTCTGTATCCTTCTTCCTGTGCAGATCAAGCACTAATTTTTCTGAACCACCCTGGCCATGCAACTCAAGGTCTTCAAATAAGCCCTCGTCGGTCAGATCAAGCGGGTGGGAATGCTTCCAATCGTGATGCGCAATTTTTTGTAATCTTTCCACCACGGCTACATCATGCAACTCTATGGCCAGTTCGCGGCGATGATCAAAACTGCCGGGTGCAAGATTAATCGAACCTACAATGGCCCTGCAACCATCGGCCAGCAACATTTTTCCGTGAAGCCGCAGATGTTTAAGCTTGTGAATTTTGATCCCAACATCGTCCATAATTCTTAATCCCCCAACACCTTCCACTAATTTTTCCAGTTTGAGATTATGCGGTGATGGCACCATCACATGTACTTTAACACCACGGGCGGCAGCCCGCACTATCCGTTCAATAATCACAAGATCCTGGAAACGTTCATTCTGCATGAACAGCGTGTGTTGAGCATGATCGATAAAACGGGCAATACGTTCGCGGCCATTCAGGCTGCACCATATAAGTGATGCACCATCTACCGGGTCAAAAGGCTGACGCAACCAGTCCGCTTCAAAACAAAATTTTATTTCATCTACTTCGCGCGGGTGAGAAGTAATAATGGCGTAGTCACGGGTTTCAGTAAGGTTCCTGGTTTCCCAGTTCAATGATTTTACAAAAGCCAGCCTGTCGTCAACCACCATCGATTTTTCGTGCGTGATAATAAATTCCGGGTTCGTATCGCGTACTTCAATCCCGGCCGCCTCCAGTATGGTACGGGCTTCCTTGTTTTCTTCTTCGCCATTCCGCCTTGCAGGGTTTAACATCACTTTCACTTTAACGTCACGATCTTTCGCCGCAATAACTGCATGTATTAAATCAGGATCTGAAAAAAGAAACATTTTTATCAGCAATGATTTATCGGCATTGTTAATCGCATCGATGATCGCTTTTACAGTGTCATCCGGAAATACAATAATAGAACGTTCGTACATCAGCCAGTTAGGTTTACGTTTGATTTATAATTTCATTTTGCCCCGCTGCGTGAGCGTTTTTTAAATAGGGATGGCACGGATGGATGGATTTAACAGGATTTTTATTTTTTAAAGTATGTACCCTTCAAGTTACTATAATATGTTCACCGGTTTGCCGGTACTTCTGCGAAGCAGAAAAATCTGTGCTCACCTTGTTCAATCCGCGGCATCGGTGTTCCCAACTTTCGCGAAGTGGAATTCGCGTTTACCCGTACGTTACAAAACAATTTTGTGTGCCTGCTGTCTTATATCTGCCTGTATGGTAAACAGGTCGGCATAGATACCGTTTTTTTCCATCAATACATCGTGTGTACCTTCTTCTGCCACCAATCCACCATGCAGAACCACTATCTTATCTGAATGACAGATGGTGCTGAGGCGGTGTGCAATTGTAATTACGGTACGTCCTTCCATCAGTTTCTGCAATGCTTCCATCACTGTTTTTTCTGCTTCAGCATCCAGTGATGCCGTGGGTTCATCCAATACCAGGATGGGTGAATTGCGCACCACCGCCCTGGCAATGCCCAGGCGCTGCCGCTGGCCACCAGAGAGCGTTACACCGCGTTCGCCAACCAGTGTATCATATCCTTTGGGCATCCTCGAAATATATTCATGCGCATTGGCAAGTTCAGCCGCCGCTACAATTTCTTCCTCTGTTGCTTCGGGTCTGCCGTACGCAATATTCTCACGTACAGTTCCATAAAACAAAACGGTATCCTGTAAAACAAACCCTATCTGGGAACGCAAACCGTCAAGGGTAAACGTAGTGATGTCACTGCCGTCAATCAATACCTGCCCGGCAGTAGGATCATAAAATCGGGCGATCAGACTTGCCACCGTAGATTTGCCGCAACCGGTTGGCCCGCAAATACCAATGCGTTGCCCGGATAAAATATCCAGGTTTAAATTCTTTAAAACTGGCGAATCAGCATTATATCCAAATGAAACATTTTTAAAATTGATATTACCTGACAGTCGTTCTGGTATTTTGGCCCCGGTTTTTTCCGCTACCATAATATGGGTTCCCAAAATTGCCTGGATGCGTTCCAATGCCACAGTGGCTTGTGCAATGGTGTTGATCATTTTTGCCAGGTCCTGCACGGGGGAGAAAAATTTATTCATGTACCAGAGAAAGACTGTGAGTGCGCCCACAGTCATCGCCTGTGTTAAAACCAGGTCAGCACCCCGCCATAAAACAATGGCCGTACAAAAAGCTACCGTGAGCGATATAATTGGATTGAGTACTGATTTTACCCGTCTTGCTTTCAAAGCTGCACCCACCGTTTCGAGGCTGATCTTCTGCAGCCTTGCTTCTTCCATATCTTGCCGGCCAAAAGCATTTACGGCGCGGATAGATTCAAGGCCCTGTTGCAAAATTGCCAGCATGCTGCTCTGATCCTGCCGCACTTCACGGGTTGCGTTTTTAATTATTTTTTTGAAACGTGATATAAAAAATATTAAGAAAGGTGTTACAGCAATGGCCACCAAAGTAAAGCCCGCGTTTAAATAAAACATGATGCCAAGCATGCCAAAAATGGTGAGCAGATCCACAATGATGTTCATCAATGACGAAGAAGCAAAATCCTGGATCGTGGATACGTCGGCGGTGAGGGTGCTGAGTAATTTACCCGTTTGATGGGTATCATAATATTCAAGGGAGAGCCGCTGTAAATGATGATAAATGCTGCCGCGCAGGTTGTTGGAAACATATTGGGCGATGCTCTCTGTAAAAAAATCTTTGATATAACTGGCCATTGCCCCGATGGCTGCAATAACAATAATGCTAATGGCTGCTATCGCCGCAAATTGCTTCTGATTTTCACCTGGCAAAAAAGAATCCATCCATGCAAACACACCTTTCAGCGGGTGGTGATTGACTACATTATCAATAATTATTTTTAATGGCCAGGGAGCAGCTA
>JBDUAY010000367.1:0-5989 GCA_040004415.1 Bacteroidota bacterium
ATATATGCGTCGATTGGTATCATCGGCATCGTTCCATTGGTTGTACCAACGATGTCCCATTGGTTGCACCAACGGCTACTGACATTAAAGCCCGTCGGGCTTTTCAGCAAAACGACCTATACATTCCTGACAATTTCTGGTCCCAGCTATCAAAATTGAGGATTTGTAAATAAAAAGGGATGCAACGAATTGCACCCCTTTTCAAATTCCATCTCTTAAAATTATTGGACAACCAATTTTATGGTAGTCGCGTTGTCTGCACTGCCAGCAATCCGTATAATATAAATACCTGGTGTGAGTCCCGCGGTTTCAATTGTTTTTGTATTGCCACCCGGCGCTACATTTACCTGGCGTGTCTGAATAATATTTCCTGCAATACCTGCTATCTGAATGGTAGCTGTACCACCCCGTTCGCTATTTATTTGCAGTGTTGCAAGCCGTCCTTTAATAACCGGGTTTGGATAAACACCTGTTTTCAAAAGCGGGCTAACCAAGCTGGTGGCAACAGTAGTAACTGCTGCAACCGAAACTTGCCCATCAAGTTCCCTGTTACCATTTGATGGCAGGTATAATTGTTTTTGCGGAATAATTGCTTTAGGAGTAGATGCGCCTGACCATGACAGCTGCGCGGTCGCATCACCACTATTTTCATAGTACTCCATTTTTATCGTATACTTCACGCCGGCAACAAGCGTAATTGTGCCACTGTTTTCAGTAAGCGGATGATCGGTCCAGTTATTGATTATCAGCTGACCATTTACCCAAAGTCTTACGCCATCATCACTGTTTGTATAGAAAGTATAGGTTTCTGAAAATAGCGGTTGAACAAACCCGGTCCAGCGCGCGGAAAATGTGTTACCATTTATTGTGCGGTACGGACTTCCGGTTCCCCACGCAAAATTAACGGTAGGATCAGTTCTTGAAATATAAATCGCACCAGTTAATCCAATCGTGTTATAATAATCGCCTTTTAATCCGGTACCGGTACCAACTATTGGCGCAGCAGCAGTAGTAAAATTTGTTTTATTAGCAATACAGCCTGTCGCAGCACCCACCGCATTTTTAGGGACAACATACCAGTTGTATGTGGTAGATCCCGTTCTACCCGAAGCAGTATACATGGTACCAGTAACATTGGCTGTTGCCGTTGTTGGAGCGGTTGCGCCCGTCCACACATATACATCATAAGAAGTAGCGGTAGCCACGGCATTCCATGTTAGTGTTGCGGTTGTTGCCGTAGCAACTGTTGCGCCATTTGCGGGCGATATATTAGTTGTGCAGGATGGAACCGCTGGTCCGGAAGCAGTGGTGAACGTACTGGCATTTGCGTTACAACCGATGGAAGGTCCAACAGCATTTTTAGGAACGATATACCAGTTGTATAATGAAGCGGAAGTTAAACCTGCAGCGTTATAGGTTGTTGTACCGGTAACGGTTGCGGTTGCAATTGTGGGCGGAGTTGCGCCTTTCCACAAATACACATCGTAAGATGTAGCTGTTGTTGCAGCCGTCCATGTTAATATTGCCGTTGCACTGGTACTTAATACAGCCCCGTTTACAGGCAGAGAATTGGTTACGCAGGAAGGCGGCACCGGCGTTGCTGCAGTAGTAAAGCTTGTTTGATTATTTCCACAACCCGTTGCTGCAATACCATTGCTGTTCTTGGGAACAACATACCAGCTATAGAAAGAAGATCCGGTTAAACCAGTTGCGCTATAAGTAGCGGCTGTAACGTTTGCAACAGGCGTTGCCGGCACGGCAGCACCGTTCCATAAATACACATCATAAGAAGCTGCGTTGGTTGCTGCTGTCCAGGTTAATGCAGCCGTTGCACTGGTGGTAAGGCTGGCATTGTTTGCTGGTAATGTATTGGTGGTACATCCCGGCACAGGCAGGGCCGGCGCCAGTTTGAAACAGATTTCATCGATCGCAAAATCGTTACCGGCAGTAACTGCTGAACGGTTAATTATTGCCAAATCTGCATACGTAAATGAACCCGAGTTCCAGGTATACGTGAATTTTTTCCAGCTTGTATTGCCCGTGCCCGTAGCCGATACTGAACCAGCTATCAGCGGTGTTCCATTAATGGTGGGTGCAATCTGTGCAGGACTGGTGGCATTCTGGTTGCCTAAATAAAAACTGTATTCATAATTTGTATTCGGCAATACGGTGACGGGGCTGTAGGTATTCCAAACCCTGTCTCCTGCGGTAAATGTGCAGCCACTGCCGGCTGTTGTATAATTAATTAAAAAACGATTACCCTGCACACCAGTGGCATCTTGTGTAAAAAGATCAGTACCGGATGTCATAATACCTCCTTCGCAGGGGAAATTGCCAATGCTGTATCCCGAAGCCGACACAAAATAATTATCGTTTGTAAAATGCTCAGCATACAATGTATCAACGGCACATGTTTTTGTACTTATCACAACAGGATTGGGCGTCCACGAAGACCATGCGCTGGTAGCCGTTCTCATAAAACGAACACCATAGGTGCCGGCCTGTGTTGCCGTATATTCATTACCGGTAGCACCGGCAATGGTAGCGCCATTTTGCTGCCATTGATATGCATAGTAACCAGCCGTTATACCCATTCGGGCAGAGATAGCACCGCTGCTGCAAAATTGCTGGTTTTGAAAATACACCAACGGTTGCGCCTTATGTGCAGCATTCCAGTATGCAGAAGTAATAAATCCGCCGGATGCATTTTTCTGGGCCCACATATTCTCCCAGGTATCATGACTATCATTTACATAATAGGTTTGATAAATATTGCCACCGGCATTGCGGTAATCAGCATAAAATCCCTGTGCATTATATGGATCAGGGTTCACATCCAGTCCACCATTGGCAATCCACACCGGTACATGTACAAAACCAGGAATGGTACTGCTGAGCGTTCTAACCTGTGCAGGAGACGATGCCAGCGATACGGCTACCCTTTGCGGATAAGCACTGGCATATGCAACCGATCCGTAACCACCAGAAGACAGGCCCATAGAAATAACACGATCAGGATCCGAATTATTGTATTTCTGCAGCGTATCCAGTACACCATTAATACGGCTGAAATAAGAATCGTCCCATCCTACTGAAATTTCTTGCGGAAATAAAAGGAAGCCGTTCCATTCGCCGGCATTTATACGTTGCTCAAAAAGCTGGGCACCCCAGTACAAATGATCTTCATTGTCGTAGATGGTTCCAATTTCGCCACCACCATGAAAGAAAACAACAACGGGGTATTTTGATGCATTGGCCGGGTTATAATTATTAGGAAAACGCAGACGGAACGCCATGCCATTCCATATATAAGATTTAAAATTCGTGGTACTCCACGACACCCTGGAAGTTCTTACCCACTTGCTCATCACGCCGGCAGCAGGTTCAGTTGGGTTAGTTGCGCTGCCGGCCGCCGCTGCATGGTTATAGGTGACAATAGGATCTGCCGGGTTAAAAACATTTTGCGCGTCGAGGATGCTGTAGCAGCACAATACTGCAACAAAAAAGAATAAATTTTTGAGCATTTTACTTGGTTTAGGGATAACTAATAAGGCAACGAAATGGGTTATTGTGGTATTTCTAGAGGATATGAATACCTAATCAGCATGCCTTACGAGAGAGTTGCCATTAAGCGGACAACAAATATTAAATACTTTCTTTTACTTCGAAACAAAAATAAAGTAATATTTGATATGTCGATCTTCCATAACAAAAATCATACAAAGCGGGTATAAAGATCACTGAAACATGACAGGGATAAATTAAAGCGTTTGATAAAACCGCCGGCTATTGTTGTTGCGAATACCTGCAATCAATTAAAATAATTGGACGCTATTTTTATTGGAAGCCCAATCTATCTTTTCCAAATAATCTTTACACCGGTATCAATTAACATAGTGGCTGCTTCCATTATTTTTATCCTGTACTTTTTATTATTCGAATCGCGCTATTCTTTGACCGAAAATTAAAAAGATATCATTAACTGCAACTTTGCTCTATAATCCTATTTTCATTTCCCCGGCAGATGATTTTTCACTATCGATTGTTAGTTAATGTATCAACTTTCTTATTTTTGAATTTCTTAAAAACATTGTTACATGCATTTTCAATTAAGCGAAGAGCACAGGATGATTCAGCAGGCGGCACGCGATTTTGCAAAACAGGATTGCCTGCCCGGCGTTATTGAACGTGATGAATTACAAAAATTCCCCAGGGAACAAATTCTTAAATTGGCTGAACTTGGTTTTATGGGTATGATGGTAGACCCCAAATATGGCGGAAGCGGTATGGACACCATCAGCTACGTATTGGCCATGGAAGAAATTAGTAAGATAGACGCCAGTGTTAGCGTATGCGTTAGCGTTAATAATAGTTTGGTCTGCTGGGGGCTTGAAACATTTGGCAACGAGGATCAAAAAGAAAAATATTTAACGCCATTGGCGCAGGGACGAAAAGATGGCGAATTATACATTGGTGCATTTTTATTGAGTGAACCCGAAGCCGGCAGTGATGCAACCTCACAGCGAACAATAGCCGAAGATAAAGGTGACCATTATTTGCTTAATGGAACAAAGAACTGGATCACCAATGGCAATTCTGCTTCGGTATATTTGGTAATCGCGCAGACCGATACTGCAAAAGGCAGCCATGGCATCAATGCATTTATTGTTGAAAAAAATTGGCCCGGTGTAACAGTCGGCGCCAAAGAAAACAAACTTGGCATTCGTGGTAGTGACACGCACAGCATTCTTTTTAACGATGTAATAGTGCCCAAAGAAAACAGGATTGGCGCCGACGGTTTCGGATTTTCTTTTGCCATGAAAACACTCAGCGGCGGGCGTATCGGCATTGCCAGCCAGGCATTGGGTATTGCCAGCGGGGCCTATGAACGCTGTCTTATATATGTAAAAGAACGTAAGGCATTTGGAAAAGAAATTATGCAGCACCAGGCTATACAATTTAAGCTAGCTGACATGGCTACCCGTATAGAAGCTGCCAGGCTATTGTGTTTGAAAGCAGCGTATGAAAAAGATCAGCATACCGATTACTCGCTCAGTTCTTCTATGGCAAAAGTATTTGCTTCAGAAACGGCGATGTGGGTGACCGTAGAAGCCGTGCAAATTCATGGTGGTTATGGATATGTAAAAGAGTATCATGTAGAACGATTGATGCGCGATGCAAAAATTACGCAGATATATGAAGGCACCAGCGAAGTGCAAAGGATCGTTATCAGCAGGGCGGTGCTGAAATAAAATATTTTTGAAGATAAAAATATATCCCATTCGAAAATGGCACGAGGGACACCGGCCATGGAGATTGAGTGCTGAAATAAAAATTTTTTTGCGGCCGGCATTTGTTCTTTGGGGAACACTGTTGTGTCACTCCCTTGTGCCGCAAATCTTTAATGATCTTTTGTCTTCTTTTTGATTTTCAAAACGAGTATCATGTTGCCTTTTTCGCTACCCGGCCACTGTTTCACCGGCCATGGGCACGGTGAAAAGCATTTAACCGGCTTATCAGGCTAATTAATAGACAGTTAATTCACCGCTGATTTTTGACACACGATTGTATCTAATTTCGCCACTACACAATGGAGGACATTCAATGCCCGTAAACAAAGAAAAATACAAAGAAATTATTGGTGCGCTTGGTAACAAGGTAACCCTCGTTGCAGTTTCCAAAACAAAGCCAATCGAAGAAATCCAGGAATTATATGATCTTGGCCAGCGCCATTTTGGCGAAAATTATGTGCAGGAATTAACCGATAAACAATCCCGGTTACCGAAAGACATTCGTTGGCATTTCATCGGCCACCTGCAAAGTAATAAAGTAAAGCAAATTGCGTCCTTTGTTCACCTCATACATGGTGTCGACAGCTTTAAATTATTGCAGGAAATAAACAAACAAGCCCATACATTAAATAAAATAATTGATGTCTTGTTACAGGTTCACATTGCAAAAGAAGAAACCAAGTTTGGACTGGATGAAA
>JBDUAY010000368.1:0-5983 GCA_040004415.1 Bacteroidota bacterium
GGATATAAAGGAAAACAGGTGAGGGATAATATTCATTCATATGACGTAGCGCGTTTTATTGATGCATTTATTAATGCACCCCGTGTTGCCGAAGTATATAATATCGGGGGCGGGCGTAATAATTCATGTTCCATCTGGGAAGCATTTAGCATCGCTGAAAAATTCTCTGGCAGGGCGCAGGTGTATACATATGTGGATGAAAACCGCATCGGTGATCATATTTGTTACATTTCCAACCTGGATAAAATGCGTAAACATTATCCAAACTGGGACATCAGTATTTCATTGGAAGAAACAATCCGTCAGATTGTGGCGGCACAAACCGAAAAAATAACAGAACCTGCTTTTTAGCAAATTATCCACCGCCCTTCAAAACAAAACCTTTTAACTGTATTATGAAAATACTTTCTTACCAGAGTTTTTCCGTGTATGCCAATGGCGGTGGGAGCCGCATTCTTCGCAGAATGTACAAAGGCCGGGAAGAAAACGTTTATTCATTGGCGATAGAGGCTGGTTATTATAAGCCTGTTACGGGAATTATCCGTGAAACAATTGTCCCGGCCATACCACTTAGAAGGCCATGGATGAAATGGCGCTCACGTGAGGTTTTTAACTGGATACGCGATAAACCGCTGCGGCAATATACAACCAACCGCATTCGCCGCGAAGCGGCTTCAATTGCGTGCGATGTTGTTCATGTAATGGGCTGTGGGGGTTGGTCAACCGTTCTTTGTGATGATCCTTTGTTTGCTCAAAAGCCGTTGTGGGTGTCTGTTCATGATCATCACAGAACCACGCAGTGTTCAGAAAAAGATGCACGTGAATTATGGAACAGGGCAGACCGCCGTTTAATGATTTCGAATGAACTGGGCAAAGACTACCAGCGCATCTTTGGAAAAAAAGATTTCGAACTTATTACAGATGGCTTACTGGCTCATGAAGTTTCTGCAGTGGCAGCGAAACCCCAATCACCCTATACAATCTATTTCGCCGGACTATTACATATTGAATACATCCCGCTTTTTAAAGTATTGGCAGACGCACTGGATAAACTTACAAAAAACGGATTGTCGTTTAAACTTATTTTACGCGGCACACAGCAGTTGTCATTTTTGAATAACAGGTCTTTCGAAATACAGTACTTGCCAATGGTACTTGATGATACTGAACTGAAACGTGATCTGGACGCTGCTGACATTCTATATTTGCCTATCAAATTTGTAGATCCGGATTTCTATCTGTATAGTTTGTCAACCAAAATGGTCGGTTACCTGGGCGCTTCGGGCTCAACTTTATACCACGGTCCTGCAGACAGTGCCGCTTGCAACCTGTTGCGGGCAACACAATCAGCTATATGTTGTAATTCACTCAACACAGAGGACTTGGTTCTCGCCCTCCTTCAACTGGTTGAAGGAAACACAGATGTGGCAGTTCATGCAAAGAAACTTGCAACAACCATGTTTGATCTGGAACAAATTCAAAATCGTTTCTGGCAGGAAAACGATCAAATTCCACACAGAAAACTGAGTGCCGCAAATCAGCTGTCAGTATAATAATTTAGCACCCGTATGAAGATACTTTCCCTTTCGGCTTCTGTGTTTTTGGAGCCGCATCTTGGTTCAGGAAAAACCAGGCTTCGCTGGACGACCGGATTAAGAGATCTTGGTCATGAGGTGGATGTTTTGCAACCATCAGACGTAGAAATATGGCCGGGATTAAAAATGGGCAGGCGATACCGCATTGCACTGGGAACTCTTTTGAAAGCGAGAAAACTCATTAATAAAAACAAGTATGATCTCATGGAGTTTTATGGAGACGATTACTGGTTATTATTATGGTGGCTTAAAAAGATAAAAAAGAACCCGCCTTTGCTGGTAGCGCATGTTGATGGATTGGAATTGTATGATAAAGAAAAAGAACTTCGTTTCTGGGCGAATCCGGCAGGAATAAAAAAATGGATGTTTACATTCAACAAAAATCTTTCTGCTATTAATTTCAGGCTGGCAGATAAATTTATTTGCGGTTGCGAGGATGAATTGAAATATGTTGTAAAAGAAAATTTATTTACGCCGGGTAATGCAGCTTGCGTATCTCCTGGAATAGATGATGAATACCACGAATTACCTTTCTGCAGGGAAAAAACAAAAAACATTATTTTTTTTGGTTCCTGGATAGATAGAAAAGGTGTGAAGGTTATTCCAGAAGTTATTACACAGGTACTGGAAAAAAATCCGGATTTCTGTTTTGAAATATTTGGTTCCTGGTCTTCGCGGGATTTAATATTATCGGGCTTTCGCGAAGAACTGCACCCAAGAATAAAAATTTATAATAAGCTGCCTGTAAATGAACTCATAGGAAAATTACGCCATTCGTCTGTTTTTTTCTTTCCTACTTATTCAGAAGGTTTTGGCCTTGCAACGCTGGAGGCCATGAGTTGCAGCATTGCAGTTGTTACAACACCAACGGGTATTGGCTGCAATCTTGAAAATAATAAAGAAGCGAAAATTTGTGATTTCAACAATGTTCAGGAAATGTCCGGTGCTATCGATCAGATTATTAAAGATGATAGTTTGCGGGCCAGCATTGCATACAACGGATTTCAGTTTGCCAAGAAATATGTTTGGAAGAAACAGGTATTGATGCTGGAACAAAAATACCAGCAGTGGTTGTCATGATAGATTATAAGTAAAATATAAAATAGTAAAACAGTGTTAACGGAAAAGGTATCAGTGGTCATTCCTGTATATGGGCAATGGCACCTGCTGAAGCGAAATATTGATGCATTACTTCAATTCGATGGCAATCGTATTGAGGAAATAATTGTTGTGAACGATTGTTCGCCTGATCAAAATCCTTATCAGTTCAATGATGTTGTTACAATTATAAAAAATGAAAAGAACCTGGGCTATACCGGCACGGTAAACAATGGTTTAAAAAGAGCAACAAGCCGCATTATTGTGTTGCTCGATTCTGATGCTTACCCGCTCGGTCCATTTGTAGAAAAATTAATTGGCATGTATGCGGCTGACGGCAAAATAGGGTGCATTGGTTTTGGTACAGTAGACGATAATGGCAAAGATACCGGCAATTACCAGTTAGAGCCATCCGTGAGTGAATTAATAATTGGTCAGCAGCTGGCAGCAAAACTTGGATTTTTACGTTTCTGGCGCAGTAAAAATAAATTACCTTATTCATGCGCAGTAAGTTTTACGCAAGAATGTATTAAAGGTGTAAATTATTTAGACGGCGATATATTCCCTGTGCTTGACGCCGACAACGATATCAGCATGCGCATTCACCGTTCAAAATGGAAATTGATTTTTACGAAAGAAATTATGATTTGTCACAGCGGTGGCAACTCATATAAAATAAATTACAAAAGAGTATTGCTGTTTCATGAGAGCCGCTGGAAACTCCTTACAAAATACAAGCTGATCACATTTCCAGGTCTTACAAAAACCCTGCTGAAAACGAGAATTGGGTTGGAGTGTTTTGTCTTCAAAATGTTGATACTTGTAAAGCGTGATAATGACAGGAATACAGAGAAAATGAAGGGCCGTGAAATGCTTCTAAAAGAGGTCAACGGCTACAAATAACCAGTACAATTAATGAATATTCTTATATCTCATCCTACCGGCAACCGAAATGTAAGGGCAGTTATTACTGCCCTCGCAGGAGCTGCATTTTTATCAGAATTTGATACAACGCTTGCTGCAAATCCAGGCGCTGCATGGTTAAAGATGTTGCCCGCGGGAATACGTGAAGAATGGTTAAGGAGAAGTTTTCCTGCACCGGCCGATCAAATATGGACGCATCCCTTTCGTGAAATTTCAAGAATGGTATTGCCAAAATTGGGAATGAGCCGTTATTTAAAACATGAAACCGGTTGGGCAAGTATTGATGCTGTGTACCGGGATTTTGACAAAGCGGTTGCAGGCCGGCTGTTACAGAAAGTAAAAAAGAAAAAAATACATGCGGTGTATGCGTATGAAGATGGGGCGCTGGCTACTTTTAAACAGGCAAAACAACTTGGCTTAACATGTATCTATGACTTGCCCATCGCATATTGGGAAACATCGCGCAAACTGTTACAGGAAGAAGCAGCACGTCTTCCGCAATGGGCGCCAACTTTAAAAGGCGGCATCCAGGATTCGCCGGCGAAACTGGAACGCAAAACACAAGAATTGGAAATGGCAGATATGGTTGTTGGACCCGGTACATTTGTTAGGACCTCTTTGCCTGCGTGGACTGCAGGGAAAAAAATTGTGATGTTTCCTTTTGGATCGCCGGAAGAAAACAATGTCGTTAAGCTGGACACGAAAAGACAAAATAATGTTGACACGCCGCTGCGGGTCTTGTTTGCAGGATCTATGAGTCAGCGCAAAGGCCTGGGTGATTTATTTGATGCAATGAAAATACTAAGCCGGCCGGATATAGAATTGGTAGTAATGGGGTCATTAATGGCGCCAATGGAATTTTACCGGCAAGAATATCCGGATTTTACATATGAACCAGGGCGTTCCAACGAACAGGTACTGGCATTAATGCGTACATGCGATGTCTTTTGTCTTCCCTCAATTGTTGAAGGCAGGGCGCTGGTAATGCAGGAGGCTATGAGCCAGGGATTGCCCATTGTTATAACGGCAAATACGGGTGGCCAGGATCTGATTACCCGTAATGGCGAAACTGGGTTTTTAGTGCCGGTACGTTCTCCGCAGGCGATTGCAGAGAAGCTTGCCTGGATGCTGGATCATCGTGCTGAAACAAAAGAGATGGGTAAAAAAGCGAAAGCGCATGCCGGTACATATACCTGGAAAAAATATGGGGATGGAATTGTTGATTCAATCCGTGATTTTATTAATTAAACCAGCAAGAGTAATCTATTTCAAATGATGAATGGTCAAAGTTTTCCTGCTGAATATAAAAACGGTACGGAAAATAGTAAGAATGGTATTTCCCATGATTACTTTCAGTTTGCAATAAGCCACGAACGAAAAGCAAGAATTATTCATTTGCTAAAAATGGGTATATGGCTGTATTTTTTACTGTTGATATTTGAAGGTGCTTTGAGAAAATGGATACTTCCTTTTTTATCAACGCCGTTGCTTATTGCGCGTGACCCACTTGCATTGTGGCTTGTTTTATTAAGCTGGCGCGAAGGGTTACTTCCGAGGAACAAGTACGTGAGTTATATGGTTTTCTTTGCTACAGTTGGTATCATTACGACCATTTTTTTTGGTCATGGCAACGCTGGTGTGGCCATATATGGTGCAAGAATATTGCTGTTTCATTTTCCCCTGATGTTTGTATTTGCGGCTATATTTGACCGTGATGATGTAATAAAAATGGGGAAGATAACACTGCTCATTGCAATTCCCATGACATTGCTGATAACAGCGCAGTTTTACAGCCCGCAAACCGCGCTGGTAAATAAAGGCGTAGGTGGAGACACGGATGGCGGCGGCTTTGAAGGCGCACTGAACTTTATGCGTCCTCCCGGAACGTTTTCGTTTACAAATGGGGTTACACTTTTTTATAATCTTGTAGGCTGTTTTGTATTTTATTTTTGGTTAAACCCTAAAGGCGTTAACCGAAAAATTTTGATTGGTGTAACGCTGGGGCTTTGTGCTTCCATTCCGCTGTCTATTAGCCGGGGTTTATTTTTCCAGGTTGCGTTAACACTGGTTTTTACACTAATAGCCGTATCCCGTAAACCGAAATATGCGGGCAAGATGATTTTCGCTATTATGGGAGGCTTTGTTGTTTTTGCTTTCCTCAGCCAAACAAGTTTTTTTCAAACAGCAACAGAAGCATTCAGTGCCCGTTTTGAAACTGCCAATAGAGTAGAAGGCGGATTGCAGGGTGTATTGATTGATCGGTATATGGGCGGAATGTTTGGTGCACTTGCTGACTCTGAGAACAAACCTTTTTTTGGTGCAGGTATGGGCATGGGCACAAACGTTGGGGCTATGATGTTAACTGG
>JBDUAY010000369.1:0-5973 GCA_040004415.1 Bacteroidota bacterium
TAAACAACGATACTGAATTCGATCCGCGCTATATAGAAAACCTGTTGTGCTTTCATGAAAAATATCCAAATTCAATTGTTGGATCACTTTCTTATGACCCCGATAGTAAAGAAGTAAGCCACCTCGGCATGTTTTACAATTACTGGTTGCCACTAAAAAAAGGCAATTTTCACGAGGAAGAAATAGATATCAGTCGTCTTGCTGGCAGGGATTTTCTCAAATCAGATAATATTTCAGCAAGGGGATTACTGATACCCGGATACGTAATAAAAAAAATAGGACTGCTGGACGAATTTAATTTTCCGCAATACAGATCAGATGAAGACTATGCATTGCGTTGCAGGAAAGCCGGCATAAATGTTTATATCTCTACTTCGGCACTTATTTATAACAGCAGGGTTAACACAGGTTATGATCATACTATTCACGATGTAAAATGGAAAGATTTTTACAAATCAATGTTTTCATTGCTGTCTACCAATAACCTTGCGATACGCTGGAAATGGGCGAAAAAAAATTCTCATATCCCGGTTGTTTATTACCCTGCAGATGTGGCTATTCTCATTCTGGGGTTTGCAAAAAGTATTGTGTACAGAAAAATCCTAAAAAAAAGGCTTAATTAATTTCATTCAGTATAAATAATTATGATACCAGCACCCATTGTATTGTTTACGTATAAAAGGATTGACAGTCTTAGGAAATCACTGGCGTCATTGTCGAAATGCCCGATGTCTGCCGAGTCTGAATTGATTGTTTTTTCCGACGCACCAAAGAACGATTCGGATATCGAAAAAGTAAATGTAGTAAGAGAATATCTGAAAACAGTAACGCACTTTAAAAAAATAACAATCAATGAGCGAGCCGTTAATATGGGCGTTGATTACAATATTATCAATGGCGTAAAAGAGATTTCGGCCTATTGCGATAAATTTATCATCCTGGAAGACGACCTGGTGTTTTCCCCTAATTTTTTGCTTTTTATGAACCAGGCATTGTCTCACTACGAAGGATATCCGGAAATTTTAAGTGTAAGTGGTTTTTCGTTTATTAGCAATATTCCTGCAGGTTATGAATATGACAGTTATTTTACCGGCCGTTCCTGGAGCTGGGGATGGGGCAGCTGGGGAGCAAAAATGAAAGAAGTTGACTGGGACGTTAAAGATTTTGATACTTTTATTGAAAGTAGAGAACAGCAAACCTTGTTTAACAAAAACGGCGGTAGTGATCTCACCAAGATGCTGCGCGAAACCATGGAAGGGAAAATAAGGGCTTGGGACATACGGCTCTTTTATTACCAGTTTAAACGTAAAATGCTTACGCTTTACCCCGTTTCAAGTAAAACTGTAAATATTGGATTTACGCCGGAAGGCTCCAATACATTTGGTTATAACAGGTACAAAACAAAGCTTGACGATACCAATAAGCAACAATTTGTTTTGCCAGACAATAGCCAGGTGGATAATCGCCTGAATAAGGCATTCCTGAGAAAGAATAGCCTCAGTAATCGTGTTAAAACGCGTTTATTTTCTATGGCAGGCATTAAATAAATCTGTGAGACCTGTTGTAAGTCAATATTATATTAACCGGCAAATAAGCAAGAAGTTCCTGCGTTTATAGTTATGGTGCAATGGCTGAAAAAAATAAGAAATCTGTACCTCGTAAAGCTAAAATGGCGTGCCTATTCAATAGGTCCGGGCTTTCATGCGGGTGCCAGGGTGCGTATGTGGGCTAAAAGTAAACTGGTTATCGGAAAGAAGTGTTATATAGGCCGCGACTCACAGATTGAAACAGATTGTGTCATTGGCGATTATGTAATATTTGGCAACAGGGTAGGCATTGTTGGCAGGTATGATCATCATTATCAGCAGATAGGGATACCTGTTAGGATGGCGTCGCAAATAAGGGACGCAGATTATAACTGGAAAGGATTAGACAATCTGACCATCATTGAAGACGATGTCTGGATCGGTTATGGATCTATAATTATGAGCGGCGTAAAAATTGGGCAGGGAAGCATTATTGCGGCAGGCTCAGTAATTACTAAAGATGTAGAACCATATTCAATCTATGGTGGTGTGCCGGGGAAAAAAATTAAAGATCGTTTCGTTACTGAAGCGGATTTACAACAACACATTGCCCGATTTGAGGAATTTGTATGGAAAAATAAATAACAGGCACATTCAATATCCTTTGCAGAAACGAAACTATATACAGAACAATCAACATGTTGTGCCGGGAAGCATTTTCAATGCTTCTTTTGCCTATTTGTTGCTGACAGTTTCCGGGCTAAGTTTTTGTTTTTTTCTTGGCTTTCCGTTCGACAATCACAATGAGTCATATATATGGGTTGTATTGTTGAAAAAAGCAAGTTTATGGGATGCGCTTACCAAACAGCTTATCGGAGGAATTGAGACTTTCCGGCCGCTTGGCATGGCAAATGCATGGATTACCTACCGCTTGTCTGGTAACATTTATCTGCAGCAGATTTTAAATTGGCTATTTGCAATTGGATCGTTTGCTATTCTGTTTTTCAACTCCCGCAACAAGGTCTTGTTTTCTGTAATTGCACTTGTTACGTCGGTGTGTTTTTTTTCCGGCTATATTTATTTGTTTCACCTGCATGGGGTATTTTATGGTCCGTTTCAACTGTATGTGGCAGCACTGCTGTGCATTGCTTACACGCGGCCTGATTTGTCACAACGCATGCTTGCCGCGCTTATCATTACTACTATTATTGTAAGCTTGTACCACACATTTGCGCTTCCTGTTTTTTGCGCTTTTCTTTGTGGTTACATTATACGTGCTTTTAGAAACAACAACAGATTATCTCTGATAATTTTATTGATCCTTTTATTAGTTACCGCAGGATTTGCCAAACTTATTTTGCATTCAAAAGAATTTAAAACCGCCGGGCAATTGGTACAAGGTTTTTTTGCTTCTTATAAAATGACTGAATTCGATAAATTTATTTCGGTGTTGTCTTTGTTATTGTCGATAATAGCCGTAGTGCCTTTATTAAAACAGGCAAAGGAGCGGCTGGTATCAATAATTGTTCTTTGTGGCCTTTCAGGAATTTTGTTGTGGTGCAATATTCCGGTGATAATATTATGGATAGCTGTCTGCTGCAGTAAACCGCTTTTAAAAGGAAACTGGGCCGGTGCTGGTCTTATTGCTGTTACTGCTATCTTACCGGCAGCCAGCGGCAGTGGCTCCCCTACTTATAATGTATTTGTAATAATGGCTTGTGTATTTGTTACCGTTGCAGACAATAATTTACTTGAAATGGCACCTGCGTTCGCGGGCAAGCTGGCATACCTCGTAGTGATATTGCTTGCCTGCCTGCTTCCGGTACTTAAATCCGGCGTTCAGATACCGCTTGCTTCATCTATGGCAAGGCCTGTTCTTGCAGAAGAAGAAAAAACACACCAGTTGCAGGATATTATTGACTGGAAAATGGAAAACAAAGAATTTGTGCCCTTCAATCTTCAGTTTACAGACACAACAGATTTACCAGTAAATTCAAAAAACATTATTAGCAGGCAAAACCGGCCGGTGGCGAGACAGACTGATCTCAATTTTTATATGGATAATTTCCCATCGAAAGGGAATAGTAACCCAGAGAAGGCACAACACTTGTATATCACATTTGGCGATAAAGTTTTAAAAGATAGACAAATTGTATTTTCGGTTAATGGAAAATGGAATGGCAAAGCCTACGTGTTCCGATAACAGGAATGCGGTAGCGTAACTCCAGGAAGAATATGTGCTGAATAAGAAACAAAAAAAAAACTTTTTGCTACAAGTCAAACATAATTACTGATGGCATCCAAAAAATCTGATACCCTTGTTTCATTTCCTGTAAGTACTGGTACTTATACAGAAATGCTGAATGAAATCATAGATCGAAGTCATAGAGGTGTTTCTTCAAGTGTTTGCATTGCCAATGTACATATGATAGTTACCGCCCACCAGGACGACCATTATGCGCCGGTAATAAAAAGGGCAGACCTGGTAACGCCAGACGGCCTGCCACTGACATGGGCCATGCGCCTGCTGTTAGGCATCAAACAAGAACGTGTAGCAGGTATGGATTTACTGCCGGATCTTATCGGCATTGCTGAAACATCAGATATTCCCGTTTATTTTTATGGTGGTACAGATGAAATTCTGGAAACCTCCCGTCAATATCTTTCTATTCGCTACCCCTTATTAAAAATCGCCGGCGCGTACAGTCCGCCTTTTCGCGCACTTACTGCCGAAGAGGAAAATGATATTGCCTGCGCCATCAATTGTTCTGGTGCAAAGCTTGTATTTGTAGTATTAGGTTGCCCTAAACAAGAGAAATGGATGGATGCCATGAAGAATAAATTATCAGCAGTAATGGTTGGCGTTGGCGGTGCATTACCCGTAATGGTTGGAATGCAAAAAAGAGCGCCCTTATGGATGCAAAAAGCCGGGCTGGAATGGTTTTACAGGCTTTGCCAGGAACCCAGGAGGCTTTTTAAACGATATGCTATTACGAATTCTCTATTTATTTTACTGGTAACAAAAGAATTTATACGCTTGAAAATTATGCGTCAAAAACAGCAATTCAGCAGACTGAATTAGATCTGCCTTATCCCTTAATTATTTTTTTATGAATCGTCGATTTATCAGATTTCTACAGGCTTCTGTAGCAGGGCTCGATTTGCTAACACTCAATCTGGCCGTTTCATTAACGCTGGTATTCATTCCGGGAATACCACAGAATTATGTCAATTATTATTTTCGTTTTTGGCTATTTCTGAATACATCCTGGTTGGTGTTGTGCTGGATATCTGCTATCTACAATGAATACCATATTATGTCTTTCGAAATATTTGCGAGAAAGACCATGCGTGTTTATATTTTGTGGGTGGCGGTAACAATGATGTATCTTTTCTTTTTCCGGCAGAATGAATTATCGCGTGTTTTTATCATATCCGTTATCACAATAAGTGGAATGTTTCTGCTGGTCAACAGGTTTATATACCTGCTGCTTCGCCACTATTTCCGGCATGGCGAACATCTTTCCAGGAAAGTAATTATACTGGGCTACAATGATACTGCAAAGAAACTGGCATCTTATCTTGAAGAAGAAAGCCTTAACACACAAATAATGGGTTTTTGTGAAGACGAATTGAACGTGAGGGAGCTTTCAAATTACCCCATTTTGTGCAGTATCAATAACGCCATGGTGATTTCTAAAAAAATGGAGATCAATGAAATTTATTCAACTATTGCACCTGAACAGGAAACAGTTATTTATGATTTAATGAAACAAGCTGACCAGGAATGTATCCGTTTCAGAATAATTCCCGATCTGAGTTTTTTTATTAAACAACCTGTATACATCAATTACCTTCGGGATCTACCGGTATTGTCTATGCGCAGTGAACCGCTGGACGATGTAAGCAGTCGCGGCCGTAAAAGGGTTTTTGATATTATTGTAAGTTTTCTGGTAATTATCTTTATACTATCCTGGCTGATACCGCTGCTGGGCATCATTATCTGGCTGGAATCCAAAGGTCCTGTGTTTTTTGCCCAGCAAAGAACCGGCAGGGATAATAAAACTTTCAGCTGTTATAAATTCAGGAGTATGAAAGTTAATCAGGAAGCCAATATCAAACAGGCGCAACGCAATGATGATCGCCTTACGCGCATTGGTAAATTTATGCGCCGGACCAGTCTTGATGAATTTCCACAGTTTATAAATGTCTTTAAAGGAGAAATGAGCATTGTAGGACCAAGGCCCCACATGTTACGGCATACAGAAGATTATTCTAAATTAATGGGTCAATATATGGTTCGCCAGTTTCTGAAACCAGGCGTCACCGGATGGGCACAGGTAAATGGTTACCGTGGAGAAATAAAAGACGAAGAGCAACTGGTTAAACGCATTGAACATGATATCTGGTACATGGAAAACTGGAACCTTTGGCTGGATGTACGTAT
>JBDUAY010000370.1:0-5940 GCA_040004415.1 Bacteroidota bacterium
TTAAGTCATACCAGTAATATGTGGACAGCCTTTGCATTACTAATGGTGGCTTTAATCATTGTAAGCGGTTACACATCTATTAATGCCGTGGTGAAAGCCGAAATGTTTCCAGTAGAAATAAGAGCATTGGGCGTTGGCCTGCCTTATTCTATAATTGTTGCGATCTTTGGCGGTACGGCTGAATACATCGCGCTCTGGGCAAAACAAATTGGCAAAGAAAATCTTTTCTACTGGTATGTAACTGTGTGTATTTTTATCTCGCTGGTTGTATATTTTTTAATGAAGGATACGAAGAAAACATCGTTGCTGGATAATACTGATTTATAAATTTTAAGATTCCTGATTTGGGCAAGTAAGCATTTATCCCATTATTTTATTTTCTTATCAGCGCGTTTTTTTAATAGTTTTTAGAACCTGTACCAAATTATATTACGAAAGAAAATTTGAACACTGAAGAAAAAGCATTTTTACGATGCCAACTTTACAGCCTGCGCCCGATTCGTTTGGGATTGACAAAATATTATTTCCGGTTGATTACCCATTTAGTGAAAACGAATCGGGTAAGCGTTTTTAGCCAAGGCGACTTTGCCTGCAGACGGGATGGAAAAATTGATTTATAACAATGCTGATAAATTGATATGTCTTAAATAACGCCCTTTTCATCTCTATTAGAGACCTGATAGCCCCGCCCGGGGTATTTTTAATCAATAATTAATTATCTTAATTATTAAGATACTTAATTATTAAGGTTAATTTTATGAATAGAACCGTTCTGTTTATGCAATCAGTTATATTTAAAAACATTAATACAGATAATATGAATCAGCTTATAAAAAAAACAAATGATGCCTGGCCAGCGATTGTTTTAATGTTTTTGGCGCCATTGCTTACGGAAGTTTTGCCGGGTGCCACCCGTTTCAGCTCTATATTTGTATTTCCGATTGAAGTATGTGTCTGGGGCGGCGGTGCAGTATTGATTCGATATGTGGTTCGTTGCTATAAACTCACATGGATCAACATGTTGTTCCTGGCAATTGCACTGGCCCTTGCAGAAGAATGTATTATCCAGCAAACTTCACTGGCGCCAATGGTAATACGTCTTAAAGGTGTAACTTATGCACGGGCATTTGGCGTTAATTATGTCTATTTACTCTGGGCACTCATTTATGAATCCGTATTTGTTGTTTTCCTGCCAGTCTATTTGGTTGAGTTAATATTTTCTGATCGCAGGGAAAGACCGTGGATTAGCAAGGCCGGATTTTTTATAATCATTCCACTTTTTTTATTTGCAAGTTTTCTTGCGTGGTTTACATGGACACATATTGCACGGACAAATGTTTTTCACGTGCCGGTTTATAATCCCCCACCCTTTACCATGGCTATTGCACTTTTAATTATTGGCAGTCTCATTTTTTCATCGTTAAAATATTTTAGAAATAAACAGTTGCAGCAGTCCCCGCCATGGGATCCGCCTGCATTATGGATACTATTTATAGTTGGTGCACTTTGGGCTTCGTTTTTATTTGGTATCGTGCTTTTGGGATTTGGTATTGCGCCCGACTTCCCTCCACTGGTAGCTGTTTGTGCGGGCATCATTCTTATCGTAGCCGCGCTTTTTGTAACGCCACGGTGGGCAGCTAATATTAACTGGCAATCCAATCAAATTTTTTTCTTGATCTTCGGGATAATGTTTGGGTCAATGTTCATTAGCTTTATTGGATTCATAGATACCAAAGGCCCGGATCTTTATTTCAAAATAATTACAAATGTGATTGCTGTTATTTTAATGCTTTGGCTTGGATCAACCGTTAAAAAACGCCGGTTAAAATAGAAAGCCTTAATTCAATAGTCGCAACGCATTGACCGTACTTTAAAAAAACCGATCTTCACAGATGCAATCAAAGAAAGAATCGCTCCCTGCCGTATATGAACTTATGATGGGGGTGAGAAAATTTACCCGCTCAACATTAATATTGCAGCATATCATAGCTGAGCATATGGGGCTGCATGCAACCGATGCAGAATGCATAGATTTTTTACAGGAAATGGGACCATCTACCGCTGGTGATTTGGCAAAAGCAACCAGGCTTACTACGGGCGCCATTACCAATGTGATTGATCGCCTGGAGAAAGCTGGTTTTGTAAAACGCAGTCCCGATGCTACCGATCGCAGAAAAGTAATCGTATCGTTCATACCAAAAAAGCATTCGGCAGCGAAGGCACATTACAAAGTACTAGCGGATAATGTTCAACATTTATTTTCAGGCTATACAGAAAAAGAGCTCAGGTTCCTGATACAGCATACTGATAAACTAACGCAGATTTATCAGGCGCAGACCAAAAATATGGTTGCAGGTAATTGACATTTCTATATTCCAGGGGCTGGCGCAAGGATGCAGCCGGTCTTTGCGCCCTGGTGTTCTTGTGCGTGGAAGTTAAATATCCTTTGTCCGTAGCACCATGTATCCCGTTTTTACGGGAAGATGCCAACACGCAGTGCCATACCTCAATCTTGCGGCAGCGTTTCGAATTTTTAATCAGGTACGCGCCAGTTTTCTAACTAAACCCAAGAACGGGATGGGGCTGATACAATTCTTCGAGCTTGATTATCTCATCTGCTGTTAATTTTACAGACAATGCCGCAACGGCATCTTCTAAATGACCGGGTTTACTTGCCCCGATAATGGGGGCAGTTACACCAGCCTTACCAAGTATCCATGCCAGGGCTACCTGCGCATCGGGCACGCCTTTGCGCGCAGAAATTTCACTTACCCTGCTTATAATACCGGCGTCCATATCCTTTCCGTAAAGCGTTTTACCAAATGAATCAGTCTTTGACCGTTCTGTTTCATTTTTTTTCTTTCCGGATAACATGCCGCGTGCCAGCGGTGACCATGGAATCACTGCAATTTTTTGATCGACACAAAACGGGATCATCTCCCGTTCTTCTTCGCGGTAAAGCAGATTATAATGCGGTTGCATAGATACAAATCTCGTCCAGCCATGCAAGTCTGCAGTGTACTGTGCTTTTGCAAATTGCCAGCTGTACATGGATGAACCACCAATGTACCGCGCCTTACCCGCCTTCACAACATCATGCAATGCTTCCATTGTTTCTTCAATGGGCGTATCATAATCCCAGCGATGGATCTGGTACAGATCTACGTAATCTGTTTTCAAACGTGTAAGACTTGCGTCAATTGCACTCATGATGTGCTTACGTGATAAACCTTTATCATTCGGCCCGGGTCCCATGGGGTTAAATACTTTGGTTGCCAAAACAATTTCATCACGGGTCGAAAAGTCCTGCAAAGCTTTACCCAGCACCTGTTCGCTGGCACCAGACGCATATATATCTGCGGTATCAAAAAAATTGATACCGAGTTCAAGCGCCCTTTTGATAAATGGCCTGCTTTGTTCTTCATCAAGCGCCCACGGCCATCTTTCAGTAGGCTTGCCGTATGTCATCGTGCCCAGGCATATTTTTGATACTGTCATGCCGGTGTTTCCAAATCTTGTGTATTCCATCATGCTGCATGTTATTTTTGTAAGAAGTAACAGACATCAAATATCCTGTAATCAAGGCACACAATGAATAAGTATAAATAAAAAAGTGCAAAATTTTTGGTTTGCACTTTTATTTTGGGAATTATATCTTATCCAATCGTTCAAGGTCCTCTTTTTCCAACACTACCGTTGCCGCATGCAGGTTTTCTTCGAGGTGTGCAACCTTCGATGTTCCAGGTATCAATAAAATATTATTAGCACGATGCAACAACCAGCTTAACGCTATTTGCTGCGGATTCACTTTATGTTTCTTCGCAACTTCCTGCAAAACCTCCAGGCTCTTAACATTGCCCGCACCCAATGGATACCACGGAATAAATGCGATATTTTGTTTAATGCAATATTCAAGGACTTCTTCCCATTTACGGTTATTTACGCTGTACATATTTTGAACAGATACAACCTCAAAAAATTCCTGTGCTTTTTTTATCTGGTCAACGTCTACCTCCGATAAACCAATATATTTTATTTTCCCTGCCTTCTGCGCATGCTGCAAGAATTCAAACGTTTTTTCAACCGGAACTTTAGGATCAATCCTGTGCAACTGGTATAAATCGATTGATTCAAGTTTTAATCTTTGGAGACTTCCATTCAATGCTTTTTCCAGGTGTGCCGGACTGCTATTAATCGTCCATTTGTCAGGACCGTGGCGTTCAAATCCACCTTTTGTTGCTATCACCAACCCTCCGGGGTAGGGATACAAGGCCTCCGCTATTAATTCTTCAGAAACATTTGGACCATAAGAATCAGCTGTATCAATAAAATTAACACCCAGCTGAATCGCTTTTTGTAGAACCCTGATCGATTCAGGTTTGTCTGCAGGGGGACCAAAAACGCCCGCTCCGGTAATACGCATGGCACCATAACCAAGGCGGTTAACAACCAGTTTACCCCCAATACTGAATTCTTTTTCAAATATCATATTACTCATGTTCCTGGTACAACAGATTCGCGCTGTTTTGGTTTAATAAAATACTTTTATTGTTACTTAATAAATGCAACCATTACGTTCATAAAATCGGGTTTCATTTTTAAATTTTAATTTATCGTATTGAAGTTCAATACTGAAACCAAATCAAAAAACAGAAATAACTGCAACACATTATAAAGACTATTAAAGAAACATGATTTTAACAATTTGCTAATAATGGTTGCCGTTCCCTGTGCTTCTGTTCTGCCAGCATTCGATTTTAAAATTTCGATAAGCCATCCCCGGGCCTTTTGACGCGTTATCTTTGCATACTTTATGGACACTACTGTACCAGCAGCACAGCGCAAAATCATTCATATTGATATGGATGCATTTTATGCATCTGTAGAGCAGCGTGATCATCCTGAATACCGCGGCAAACCGCTTGTAGTGGGCGGATCGCCGAAAGGGCGCGGCGGTGTGGTAGCCACGGCCAGTTATGAAGCGCGGGTATTTGGCATCCGTTCGGCGATGCCCTCCAAACAGGCCTTACAGCTTTGCCCGCAAGCGCTATTTGTGCGCCCGCGTTTTGATGCGTACAAAGAGGTGTCACAAAGAATTCGCGAAATATTTCACCGTTATACTGACCTTATTGAACCCTTGTCACTCGACGAGGCCTATCTCGATGTGACCATTGATAAATTAAATATTGGTTCCGCCATTGAAATTGCTGCACAAATAAAGAAGGCAATAAAAGATGAATTGCAGTTAACCGCTTCTGCTGGTGTAAGCATCAACAAATTTGTAGCAAAAATTGCTTCCGATATCAATAAACCGGATGGATTGAAATTCATTGGCCCGTCGGCGATTGAAAACTTTATGGAAAGTTTGCCAGTGGAAAAATTTCACGGCGTAGGAAAAGTGACTGCTGCAAAAATGAAGTCGATGGGATTACATACGGGCGCAGATCTTAAAAAACTACCCGAAGAAGAACTGGAAAAACGCTTCGGAAAACCAGGGCGGTTTTATTACCAGATTGTAAGAGGTATTGATGCACGCCCGGTGCAACCACACCGCGAAACGAAATCATTGGCAGCTGAGGATACGTTTGCCTGTGATCTTACAACGATTGCTGAAATGGAAACTGAACTTAATAAAATTGCGTTGGTGGTGCATAGCCGGTTAATAAAACATCATTTAGCAGGCCGGACGATTACCTTGAAAATAAAGTATAGTGATTTCAAACAAATCACCCGCAATAAATCATTCACTGGGCCGGTTTCAGACCTGGAAACTATTCGCAGTGTTGCCAAACAATTATTGGTAGCTACTGATCCCGAAGGAAAAAAGATCAGGTTGCTGGGTATTTCATTATCAAACTTTGGTATTGCAGCAACAAAAGATCCGGGTAAACCAGGCAATGAACAGCTGAAACTCTTTATATAGAATTAACGGATGCCAGT
>JBDUAY010000371.1:0-5925 GCA_040004415.1 Bacteroidota bacterium
AAAAAAGAAGCTGATCTTTTGTAGTAAACTTGCAATGGTTTTTTCCCGGGATACTGATTCAAAAACGGGATATGGTAAAGTTCCAATAGATTTTTCACAAATAACATATTCCCATTTTTCTTCTTTAAAGACAGCATTTTCTGAATCCATTACAATAAAAGCCTAAGTTAATAGTAAGTGTATTTTTAGATAATTCTCCCGCGTCCAGTCAAAAAATAGCGTGAATGAACAGGATTGCCTAAAACTCATACAAAAAAAAGCAGTGGTTATTTTTGGAAATCGTTGGATATACAACGTATCTATTGATGATGGTAATATTTGAACACTTCAGCGGGCGACTGTTTCCACAGCCACCGTTTTTATGGCTGCGTTCACTAATTTGCTACCTGCGTTATATAATTCGCAGATGCACCGGATATTTATGAGAATAGCGTTTTTTTTACTAAGGAATTACTTAAAATCTATCGGCACCATCCCGTACTTGCGTAATGGGTTTATATCAACAGCAAACCACACCGGTAGAAAAAAGGATCTTTTAAGATCAATTTTGATATCATACCAGGTTCATTTTTCGCTGCAGCCGGAGGGGATAGTTACGAATAAAGACATTACCGGTTGGTGAAATATTAATGCTCCCTTCTGTTATGTGCAGGATTTCGAATTCCATATACTGAAGTTTTTCAATCAGACGCTCTACTGTGCGCTTGTCCTTCTCATCTGTTAAAGCCGTATAAAACTCGTGATTATAAGTGACAAGGTTATAAAGTGTTTGCATTTTATATTATTATAAAAACCTGTTTAAATAAATATCACCACTCATCCAGCCTGAATATGACCTGCAGCGTATAGCCTTCACCAGGGCTGGATAAAGTGGTCACCGTGCCATTGTGCTGTTTTGCCCGGCTGATCATATCTTTAATACCGGTGCCGCTTTTGCGTTCAGCCAAATCACAACCTATACCATTGTCTGAAACAAACAAGACGATTTCATCATCCTGCCGGCTAATATCAACGCTGGCACGGGTAGCATCTGCGTACTGCAGAATGTTACCTACCTGCTGCTGAACAATTCGGAAGATATCCAGTTGCAGTTTTTCATCCAGGGTTGAGAGGTTCACGCCATAATCATTGATTGCAAATTGGACTGGTTGTCCCATTGCCACATCATCTATCAGAATCTTTATACTTTTAACCAGTCCCATTAACTGGATAAACGGGGGCGAGAGTGCTTTTGAGATCCGCCTGACGCTTTCCATCACCTGCATAATATAGTTTCCAGAACCATCCAGAAGGGTATCCCTGTTCAGTTCATCCTTCTTTGCCATTTCAATATATAACTTGGCGGCACCCAGTACATGGTTGACATTATCCAGTAATTCTTTTCCTACGGTTGCCCGCTCTTTCTCCAGAAGAGCCAGTACCAACCCGGTGGTTTCTTTTTCCCAGGCGAGCCTTTCAGCCACCAGTTTTTTTTCAAGTAGAATCCTTTGAGTGATATCCTGTGTGGCGCCAATCATCCGGCATGCCTGGTCACCTTCGTAAATAATATGGCCTCGGTCATGTACCCATGCGTATTGATCGTCTGCTTTTTTAAACCGGTATTCAACCTCCCATTGGGAGGAAGTCTTTTCATTTTTCACAACGCTCAAACCTGATAAGATCCGCGCCTTGTCGTCCGGATGGATTTGATCTTCCCAAAAACGTTGAGGTATTAATGCATTTTCTACCGCATAGCCGAACACCCTTTTATGACCACCATCTATCCAAAACAGTTCTTTGTTAATAAGATCCCATTCCCAAAGACAATCATTGGTGACTTCGGTGATAAACTTGTAGAACCCCGTTTTAATTTGCAATTGCTGTTCCAGGCTGGTTGGAAATTCCAAATCGGTAGATTTATTACTGCTTTTAAACGAAACCGACAGCGTATTGTCGCAGTAATAAGTGATGACATCAAACCAGGCGCCCATTTCGCCCCAGTATTCCTGGAAATGCACCGGTATATTCTTTTTAAATGCCTTATGGTACACAGCATAAAATTCAAGCGGTATCAAACTGGCAAATGCTTCCCATAAATTGCGGCCAATAATATCGGCAGCCTTCACCTTTAATATTTTTTCCGCTGCTTTATTCCAGTATTGTACCGTCCATTTTTTATCAACAGTGAAAAACCCGTTGACGATGATTTCGGCAATTGGTTTACCAGCATAACCATTGTGCCTTGCTTGTTTTTTAATTCCATTCTTTGCTAAGATAATACCTGCATCCATGTTTTGTTTTTTATTCGTATCCGCTTTTGATGATAGTCAGGATCATTTTAAAACGGCCGTCAGGTGTAATATGATTTTCTGTGTGCGCTGGTATGACAATTCCTTCGCCAGTTTTTACCATATGGGGAATTTTATCAATCACAATCTCTGCCTGACCTTCAATTATCTGCGCGAATGTGTCAAAAGGGGATGTCTTTTCAGTTAGCCCTTCACCGCTGTCAAATGACATCACACTCACATTACCGGTTGACTTTTTTATGATGGTTTTTATTACTACTGCATTTGCCATATACTCAATGATTTCAACAATGATGTGGGTTTTTGACTTCTCCAATTCGGCACTTGCAGTTTTTTCGTTACTCCCATTGCTATTAATATTTTTTATGTGGCTCATTTCTAAAGTTGCGACTATTTTACCAGCGTATCGTTACACATACCTGTAAAATGCTTGCATAATTCACACATTCAACCGGATAACGGCGGAACCGTTGAAATGGACTCGCCATTTTACGCTTAGTGAAACCGGATAGCAGAGGATACAAGGATTCAAAAGAAATCAGAACAAACAATATTTTTCTTTTTCGATGTTGCGTGCCTGTCAGCATTGTCAGTAAACTGTCCATTGTCAGTTGTCGTTTTTTTGATTGAATAAGGGTATGGATACATGTTTGCGTTTGCCGTAGGTGCTTCTTTTTATAGCGGTTATCAGCCAACCCGAAGTACGCATACCTGTATCCGCCGGGCTAGTTGGATGCGCTTATACGGGTCTGAAGCGCATACGATTGTTAGCGGTTGATCGTACCCGCTTGTACAATCGGGGATGACCGGTAAGCCAGTAAAGCGGACTCCATTCGAATAACCTCTGCTGCGGTAAAAAGACGGAAGCAGTCTTCATAGGTACCGTCCATAAAGTCACGATAGTGTATGTCGTTGGCGGAATTGCCGTTATTGCCGGTTTGTATAACGCCGGGGCCAGTGACTGCGGCACTTGCCTAGTTGACTTTTCCGCCGGAATGATCACTGCCGCTGCCTGCAGGATCATCGCCATAGTTATGATACAAATTTGAATAATGCCCTGTTTGATGGGTTAAGGTATTAACGGAACTGTATCGGGTATAACTGCCACCCGGCAAGGTGCGGTAATCTACGACCACACCCTGTTCATCCGGGTGGCCGTCATCTGGAAAACTTGCATAGCCGGGAAGATTATCTGACAAATCACTCACCCAAATATTAAAATATCGTTCTGTATACCATGCCGGGCTACCGCCTGACACAGTATGTTTAACCCTATCATCAATGGTAAAACTATTTTCCTGGGTGGTGCGCCGTTCAATGCCGGTAGTTGCCTGTCCCATTGGGTCAGTTGCAGCAAGACAAAATTGTATCACCGAATGTCCTGCGATCGCCTGTATCCAACCGGCAAGCCTGCCTGCAGTTTTGGTTCCTGCGAAATTATTATTCAAAGTATCAAGCTGCGCAGTAAGCTGTGCAGCTGCCGGGTGCTTGAGTACAATGTGAAACACGACCGGAACACGATACAACGGCAGGCCATTGGTGCCTTTGTGGTAAAAAACATCTGTCATTGCTTTATTGAATTCAGGAACGCCCTGTTGAAACTGCAATTGCGCCTGCAGCCTGTGTGCAAAAATGAAATGCACGTGTGGCATAGTACCACACAGGTCCTGTGCCACCATACAATGTGTTATGGCAGCTAACAGCATAAAAAACAGGACAATTTTCATGACGATGTATCAGGCCTGCAATTAAAAATAAAAATTGAAAGGTTCTGTGATAAATAAGTCAGAATAGCTTTATGTGTAGATGAATAAGCTGATTAATTAATTGTAGTATGTTTTTTCCCACGATCGTTGCTACTGGTGTGTGCTGTGCCTAAAAAAAAGGTTGTTGCACTGTACGGCTGCTTGTTGGGCGCAACGGTGATTATTTTTTACCCAATAATTTCTGGACATTGTTTTTATACCCATCTGATACCGGTAACTCAATATCTGTTCCGGTCAGCAGAATCGTATCCTTCTTTATAATATAGATTGCGGTCAGCGAAACAATATAGGAACGGTGTATACGCAAAAATCTTTTTTCCGGTAACAATTCCTGGATTCCCTTCATTGTAATCCGGGTAAGGAGCGGCCATTTACCGGACCTTAAATTGACACGTATATAATCTTTCACACCCTCGATGTATAAGATATCGGCAAGCACTACTTTTACCAGGTTATATTCGACATTGATAAAGATAAACTCAGGTTCAGGAACCAACGTTTTGTTGATAGCGACCGACTGGTTATAGCTTGAAAACAACAGCGCCTTATTGGTAGCTTGTAAAAAGCGATCGAATGACACGGGCTTTACCAGGTAATCAATCGCATCGACATTAAATGCTTCAAGGGCATGATGGTCATAGGCAGTGACAAAAATCACCAGTGGCCGCGGGAATTGTCTTTCGATAAATTGCAATCCATTCAATCCTGGCATCTGGATATCAAGTATGATTAAATCGATCTTTTCTTTTTTTAATATATGACCTGCTTCAAATGCATTCCTGCACTTGGCCACCAGCTCCAGATATGACACCCGGTTAATATTGTCGGCCAAAAATTCCAGGGCCAGGTTTTCGTCATCAATTGCTATACAGCGTAGTTTCATAATTAATTATTAAGATTCAGGCGGAGATCAATCATAAATGTCTCGTGTTTTCTTTCTATGCTCAGTATATGACCGGGGTATAATATTTCCAAACGTTTTTGAACATTTTTCAATCCGATACCCGAGGCATTGTCCATTTGTTCGGGCTTGCTTTCGGTATACTTATTCCATACAGAAAAAAAGAGTTCTTGCCCCTTGGTCACCAGTTCGATTTTAATAAAACTATCATCATCCACAAAACTACCGGCATGCTTAAAAGCATTTTCTACAAATGGAATTAACAACATCGGTGCAATTTTCCATTTTTTTTCATCGTCGATGTTGAGAAATACTTTCACGCTTAAGTCATGGTACCTGATCTGCTGTAGATCGATATAATTTTCGAGGTATTTTATTTCTTTGTCCAGCAGCACCTTTTCAGCATCGGTATCATAGAGCATATAACGCAGCAGTGACGATAATTTAATCAGGGCTGGTTCCAGGATGACCGATTGTTTGCGTGCCAGGTAGGTCATGCTATTGAGTATGTTGAACAAAAAATGCGGACTTACCTGGCTTTTCAGAAATTGCAGCTCCGAAGTCAGGTTGGCCATCTTTTCTTCTTTGAAGTTATTCTCTCGCCGGATATTGGCCAGCACATAATAGTATGCAATGCTGGCTGATACCGTCATAAGAAAGGGAAAGACAACTACCGGGAAGGGCAAAATGAATAAACGTTTTTGTTCGGGTGAGAAGGGTGCGGCGCCGCTATGAACAAAGTGAAAAGGAGGTAATTCTGGTAGTTGAATGTGCTGCATAATTTGGTTGAGATATGCATTCATTGCCCCGAACAAAGCGGCAAAGCAGATCAGCTGTATAGCAGCAAACGTAATTATCTTTTTTTGAAAAAGCCAACGTGGAATCAACAGGTAACTGTTGAGGTAAAACAAACCAATCATAAAAAACATACCCAGCATATTGAGCCGCTTGAATTCTGACTGGTATTGAA
>JBDUAY010000046.1:0-19933 GCA_040004415.1 Bacteroidota bacterium
AGTTAAAAATAAGTTCTGTTGGCTATGCCGATCAAACAATCGCTTTAACCAAAGGGCCCAATTTTATCATCATGCTTCAAAAAGATGCCAAATCACTGGATGATATAATAGTAATTGGTTACGGCTCACAAAAGAAAGCCAATGTATCATTTGCCGTGAGTAAACTAAAAAATGAAAACTTTGATGAAAGGGCCATCACCCGTGTTGACCAGGCTTTGGTAGGGCAATTGGCGGGTGTTACCGTAAAACAAAATACCGGAACACCTGGTAAAGCTTTTAGTATCCAGGTACGTGGTTCAGGTTCTATCAGTGGTGGTAATGAGCCTTTATATGTAATTGATGGTTTCCCGTTGACTTTAAATTCAAGTAACACGGGCAATGGTAGTTTTTCAACTGGTAACCCTTTGGATAATATCAATCCAAATGATATAGAGAACATTGAAGTGTTGAAAGATGCTGCTGCTGCCGCTATTTATGGATCAAGGGCATCAAACGGTGTTGTATTGATTACCACCAAACGCGGGCAATCCGGCAAACCCAAACTGAGCTTTAATGCTTATGCCGGTTATAACCAGGCACAAAGAAAATTAAATATGATGAATGGCCCGCAATGGATTGACCTTGCCACAGAAATAATCAATGCAACGTATGTGGCACAATACGGATCAGTGGGTGCAACTGCCAATGATGACCAGGCTACCCGCCTGGCAAAAAATGGGGGCGCTTTTAATGCCAATTACATGCCCGATCCAAGATGGACGATGCCAGGGCATCCCGGCTTAAGGTTTATAGACTGGCAGGACGCAATAGAAAGGAAAGGGCAAATGCAGAATTATGAAATTTCGGCCAGTGGGGGAACGGATGCAGTAAAATATTTTGTTTCAGGAAATTATGCAAACCAGAATTCTTTTGTTATAGACATGGGTTATAAGGCATATTCCCTGAGAGCAAATATAGAAATCAATGCTTCTAAAAAATTAAAATTTGGTTTGAACATCACCCCTACTTTTTCTATTACACAAGACCCGGGCGTAGATGGTAAAGACGCCATTTTTCACCAGGCCTTAAGTCTTGCACCCGTACAGGAAGATACGATGGGGGTGTTACCTAATATCGGAAAAAACGGGCAGTATATATGGAGCAGCACTACCAACTCACCGGTTGGTAAATTGATGTACAATGTAGGCACAACCAAACGGTACCGCACATTGGGTAGTTTTTATGGAGAATACCAGGTTATCAAAGGGCTAAATTTCAGAAGTTCAATTAATTTAGATAACACTGATAACATATCAAATACGTATGTCAATTACCTAACAACAGGTACCCAGGCATCAAGGACTTTTACTGGTTCAAATAACCTGCTTTCTGCCACTTCGGGTACCTATAACAGTTACAGGAGACAAACTTTTGTAAATGAAAACACGCTTAATTATAATAAGGTCATTAAAAATCATAGCGTAGATGTACTGGCAGGCTATGCATACAATTATGATCGTTTAGACAGGGCTTCAATAAGCTCAAACGGTGGATTTAGCAATGCTGTGGTGCAAACATTAAGTTCGGCTGCAGCAGTTACAGGCAATACCACCTCATCGCAAAGTGTATTGATTTCCTACTTCGCCCGTTTACAATATGCCTTCAAAGAAAAATATCTTTTCCTGGCAAGTGTACGCAGGGATGGAACTTCAAGGGCAGGCGTAAATAACCGGTTTGCCATATTCCCGGCCGCTTCTCTTGCATGGAGAATAAGCCAGGAAAATTTTATGAAAGCTTTGCCCGTAATCAGTGATCTTAAATTAAGGGTATCTTATGGCGTTAATGGAAACGTTCCCCAGGGTGATTATGGAAGCCTCGCAACCTTAGGTTCTTATGGTTACGTTTTTGGCACGACAGCTGCTACGGCAATTGGCCAGGCGCCCAATGTATTGGCTAACCCGGATTTGAAATGGGAAAAATCGAAAACGTATGACATTGGATTCGACTTTGGAATTTTAAAAAACCGTATTACCGGATCATTCGATTACTATAATAAATTAAATACAGACCTGTTATTAAATGTCCAGGTTCCGGAGGCAACGGGTTTTCAAACCTATCTTAGCAATATAGGCTCAGTAAGAAATATAGGCCAGGAACTAGAAATAACTACCCGTAATATGGTAGGCAAGTTCCAGTGGACCACTTCCATAAATGTAGCGCACAATACCAATAAAATAGTGGCTTTGGCACCTGGTCAATCGCAGATAATTGTACCCAACGGGTTTAATGTATCTGACCAAATTTTACGTGTTGGCTCGCCGTTAAATAGTATCTATGTTTTAAAAACAATCGGGTTGTTATCTGCGGATGATATTAGCAAAGGAGTAGCCCGTTATAATTCGGCCGAAACGGTGGGTGATTTTAAATTCCAGGATCTGAATGGTGATGGCGTAATAACGGAAGCAGATAAACAAATAGTAGGGCATCCAAACCCTGACATCACATACGGTATTACCAACACTTTCCGGTATAAAGGTTTTGATTTGAATGTTTTTGTTCAGGGCCAATCAGGCGCCTCTATATATTCGGAATTGGGCAGGGCCATTTCACGTCCCGGACAGGGAAGATCAGATAACCATCCTGCATCTTATGCTAACAGGTGGAAATCTCCTACTAACCAGGGAGATGGCAGGTTTGGCAAGGGTTATTCAACCTACAACAGCCCCATTACATCTGCTACAGACTGGTTGTATTCATCAGATTATATACGGATCAGAAATATAACAGTAGGCTATGATTTGAAAAAAATATTTAAAACACGGGCTGTACAGGGTGCAAGAATTTACTGCACGTTGGAAAACTTTTTTGGTCATGATAAATATATTAATGGTTTAAATCCTGAAGCGGCCAATACTACAGTGGCCTCTAATAGTGCTTATCCCGAAGCAGGGGATTATGGTGGTATGCCATTGTCAAAATCATTGATATTCGGATTAAATATTACTTTTTAATTATCCTAATTTTTAAAAAATGAAAAAGATATCTTTTCTTTTATTTATAGCAACTGTTCTCCTTGCATCATGCAACAAGGATCTGAACCAGGTGCCCATTTCGTCGGCAACTACGGCGACTTTCTATCAACAACCGAGCGATTTTATACAAGCTGTTAATGCTGCCTACAATTCCCTGAGGGGCTATCCTGACAGGTTACTTGCTCTTTCTGAAACAAGGTCAGATAATATTTATCCTACTAATGATGTGGCCCGTGACCCTGATCCGATTAACAATTTTTCACAGAACATAGCTGCCAATAGTTATGTGGAAGAAGCATGGAATGCTGACTTTAGCGGCATATTCAAGGCCAATACAGTGCTTGATCAAATTACCAAGAACGGCAGCTTTGTTGGCTCCGCTGCATTGGCAACAAGATTAACCGCAGAAGCAAAGTTCCTGCGTGCTTTTTTTTACTTCGACCTCATCAGGTATTATGGTAAAGTGCCCATCATTGACCGGCCGGTAACAGCAATCGAAGCGAATACAATAGCACGCAGTTCTGTGACAGATGTATATGCATTGATCATTGCCGACCTTCAGTTTGCCGTCGCAAATTTGCCCGCTAATTACTCAGGTACATTTCCCGCCTATTCGGCAACGGATGTTGGCAGGGCTACCAAATATGCAGCCGAGGCAACACTTGCACTTGTTTACATGACCCGTTCGGGACCAAACTATGGTATTGAAGGACCTGGTATGGCGCTAAGTGAATGGACCCTTGCCCTGCCTTTATTGCAGGATATTATCGGTAGCGGGTTATTTGTTTTCAACGCTAATTTTTCTGGTGCTTCCGGTATTTTTTCATATACCAATCAAAGCCCAACTATTAATAAGGAAGCCGTATTTGATATCATGTACCTTACAGGCCAGAGCCCGGTTTTAGGAGCTACTTTTACATGGGGCCTTGCTCCTCAAAGCTATTTCAATTCATTGCCTGCAGGTAATACGCCCGCCAACGGGCAGCTTGGGGTGCCGTCTGTATCAAACAACCTGTTAAATAGTTATGCTGCAACTGATACACGCAAATCGCCCACTTTGCATACCACACCTTTCACTTATACTGGTATTGCCGATGCGCATGCGTTCTTTAGAAAATACCTGGATACAACTAAAATTCCTACCAGCCGTTTCGACTGGGGTATCAATTTTATTGCCGTGAGATATACGGATATATTGATGCTTAAAGCAGAGTGTGTGTTACACGGGGCCGCTGGTTCGCAGGCAACAGATGTAGATGCAGTTGTTAACCAGGTAAGGGCAAGAGCGGGCCTGCTTCCCATAGCGGGTGTTACCCTGGCACAATTGTTCGATGAACGCAGAAGAGAGTTTGCCGGCGAAGGGTCACGCTGGTTCGACCTGCAAAGAAGCGGTAACCTGGTAACCATCATGAATGCATGGATAGCTGTTGAAGACGCCGCGCTGCACAAGATGAGCCCCGTAACAGCAAATTCTATTCTTTATCCTGTGCCGCAAACGCAATTAGACGCGGCGCCGAAATTATATACCCAAAATGCCGGGTACTAGAGTATCATGAATAGAAAAAGTCTCATTCGCGCTGTTTCATTTTTATCCATAGGAGCCTGCATGCATTCACCCGCTGCAGGTTCCTTTTTTTCTGATCGATCATCGTTTGCAATACATTTACAACCCGGATATGTTTTTTTACAAGTGTGAAGAACGCATTTTAATGTGATCGAAAACAGCCTGTGCCGGACAAATCATCTCTAAAAAAGGAATTATGAAAATTGAAAAATGTTTTTTTCTTATTGTAATTTTTTTCTTTACTGGCAGCTCATTTCTTACAGCACAACCTTTACCAGGCATTCAAAAAAGGAACATTGTATTTTCTGCTATAAAAGGTACTACCAGTAAGCCCGATACGTTTTCTCTTTCTTTACAGGATGGGATTAAAAAAATAAAATGGATCAGCGGTGACTCAGCAAATTTCAGCATAGAAGCACTTGCAACCTCCTCTAAAAAAAATGCAAAATGGATACTGGTATTTGAACCGCCACCCGGTTTTATTGGCATCAGCAGGGCAACGCTGCAGATAAATAATGCGGCTGCAAAAACTGTTGCAACAATTAATCTTACCGGCCTTAGTACAAAAGGACTGGAAGGTGAAAATGAAGCACCACTTTCAATGGTTGCCGACGCGTTGGGCTATCATATAAATATTGGATGGACAGGCCTTGCCAATCATAGCAAGCCGGAATTACAGGGAGATGAATTGCCCTTTTCTATTTTTCATAAAACAGGAAAAGGAAAGGTTGAAATGATCCCGGTGGCAAGGTATTCGCCCGACTTTGAACTGCCTTTTGGTTACTATATACATACAGCCACAGGCCCGGAAAAAAAACAGGCAGGTATTTTGGCTAAAGCAGGAAAATACCCGGAACACCAGACCCTGTTTCCTGCAATAGCATCAGGCAGCAGTTCTTTTGACCCGGGCAATGAAAATTTTGGTTTTTATGCCACTGGCCCAACACACAGCGCTTATTCAGAAGATGTTTGGAATATGCTACTGCATCCGGAAAATGCAGTGCGTGCAGTAAGGACTTATCCGTTAAAAGATCTGGCGGGTAAATTATTAAAGAACGAATACCTGGTTTGTTTTGAAGAAGCTAAAAATGGTGATTACAACGATTATGTTTTCCTGGTTAAAAATATTACACCGGTAACCACTAATTTATTTACTACTATTTTTAATGGTAAAAATTTAACCGGCTGGCATACTTTTATAAAGGGGAAAGGTAAAAATATTGATCCTGAAAACAATTTCAGGGTTGAAGACAGCGCCATCCATGTTAATGGAAAGGAGCTGGGATATGCGATAACGGAAACACCGTATCATAATTATCATTGTAAAGTAGAATTTAAATGGGGAGAAAAAAAATGGCCACCCCGTGAGAATGCGAAACGTGATGCAGGGATCTGTTACAATATTCCTGTAAATGAACCTGACTCTATCTGGCCAGTATCAATAGAATGCCAGGTACAGGAAGGAGATGTAGGTGATTTCTGGTTGCTTGGTTTCAGTACCATTAGTGTAGACGGAAAGATAAACCGCCCATCAAACCATACGCAGGTGGTAAAGAAAAAAGATGGTGAAAAACCCTATGGTGAATGGAATACGGTTGAAATAATATCTTACAATGGAAATTGTGTACACATTGTAAACGGCATAGTGGTAAATTATGGAACCAACGCCAGTGTTAAAGATGGAAGGATCTTGTTACAATCAGAATATTCAGAAGTATTTTACCGGCATGTTCAAATCAGGAAGCTGTAATGTAGTTCAAAGGAAGCCCAATTGAAACAGCGTAGACGGATTTTTATTGATACGAAGCAGGAAATCCGTGAAGGTCTATAGCAAAAGCTGAATGTACTAAATGGATAGGTTCTCTCAGCCCTTCAGATAAAAAATGTAATTATCCGTTTAATCCGTGTCATCTGTGTTTTATTTTAATGCAATAAAGATTTTAATTTTTAAATAGGTTTTATAAAACGGTACAAATGAAACGCATATTACTGCTCTCTTTTATTATCGTAACAATACAAACAGCTGTTTCTGCACAAGCGATTCCTAAAAAGAAAGAAGTATTGCAAAAAATGCAACTGGCCAACGCCTATTTTATGCGCACCTGGCCCGACGCAGGTAAGACGATCGTGACCAATAAAGAAAGACCCAGTAATATATGGACAAGAGCTGTTTACTATGAAGGGCTGATGGCATTGTACAGCATTGATAAAAAGCAGGCGTATTATGATTATGCAGTGCAATGGGGCGATAAACATCAATGGGGTTTAAATGGCGGTGTTACAGTGCGCAATGCTGACAACCAGTGTTGCGGACAAACCTATCTTGATTTGTATTTGCTGGATAAAAAGGATGAACGCATTAAAGATATTAAGGCGTCTATTGATGCCATGATGGCAACAAATAAAATAGACGACTGGAGCTGGGTGGATGCTATTCAGATGGCGATGCCGGTGTATGCCCGGCTGGGTGCAATTTATAAAGACACCAATTATTTCAGGCGGATGCACGAGATGTACGATTTTACGAAATACAAACATGGCGGCAATGGGTTGTATAACCCGGAAGATCATTTATGGTGGCGGGATAAAGACTTTGTTGCTCCATATAAAGAACCCAACGGGGAAGGTTGCTACTGGAGCCGCGGAAACGGATGGGTATTGGCGTCTATCATTCGTACCCTTTCTTTTTTGCCAAAAAGTAATCCTTATTATAATGAATACATGCAGGATTATAAAGACATGGTACACGCATTGCTGCCATTGCAACGTGCGGATGGTTTTTGGAACGCCAGTTTGCGTGATTCAACTCATTTTGGCGGGAAAGAATTATCTGGCACTGCCTTGTTTATCTATGGAATAGCCCTGGGGATTAATCATGGCTGGCTCGATAAAAAACAATATTTGCCGGCAGTTATAAAAGGATGGAATGGGATAGCCGGTGATTGTGTTCATCCCGATGGTGTATTGGGTTATGTGCAGGGCACGGGTAAAGAACCCAAAGACGGTCAGCCGGTAACGTATACGAGCAAACCAGATTTTGAAGATTATGGTTTGGGTTGTTTTTTGTTGGCGGGAACGGAAGTATATAAACTTAAAAAATAAATGATAGTATCTCTCAAACGTTACACCCCTGTTTTTTTTGTGTTGTTTTTATTGGCTATCAATTTGCCAACAAAAATTTTTTCACAAACGATTGTTTCCAATACAGATGAATCAAAAGTGCCACCCTACACACTGCCAGATCCATTGGTTAGCAGGGAAGGAAGAAAAATTACTACTTCCGCTGAATGGATGAATCACCAGAGATTATACGTCTATCATTTATTTGAAGATAATGTGTATGGAAAATATCCTTCAACAAAAATTCCCGTAAAGTTTGTAGTGCGTGAAATAAATAAACACGCGTTGAACGGATTGGCTATCCGTAAGCAAGTAAGAATATTTTTACTTCCGCCAGATACGAGCGTCTACATGGATCTGTTAGTATACCTGCCTGCAAACGCCAAAGGACCGGTGCCGGTTTTTACCGGCTATAATTTTTCGGGTAACCATACTATTATGCCTGATACGGGAATTTTTTTATCGGCATCCTGGATGCAGCCAAAAGGAAAAGGCGTCGTTAATAACAAAGCAACGGATTCTTCCAGGGGCACTGATACGGCGCAATGGCAGTTGCGTGAAATATTATCGCATGGTTACGGACTTGCAGTGGCATATTATGGAGATATAGAACCCGATAATCCCGATGGCTGGAAAACAGGCATCAGAACAACATTAAGCACCGCTTTGCAAATGAAACCGGAAGATTGGAGCGCCATTGGTGCCTGGGCCTGGGGACTATCACGCATGATGGATTACCTGGAACAAGATAAGTCTATTGACGCAAGGAAGGTTGCACTGATTGGTCACTCACGGTTAGGCAAAGCTGCTTTATGGGCGGGTGCTTCAGATCAAAGATTCTCTATTATTGTTTCCAATGAATCTGGTGAGGGCGGCGCAGCTTTATCAAAAAGATGGTACGGTGAAACGGTCGCCATTATCAACCAGCATTTCCCCCATTGGTTTGGCGCGAACTATAAAAAATATAATGATAATACAACAGCTCTTCCGGTAGATCAGCATATGTTACTGGCACTGATGGCGCCACGGCCATTATATGTCGCCAGTGCAGAAGGAGATCAATGGTCGGATCCAAAAGGGGAGTTTTTAGCTGCAAAAAATGCAAACCCCGTATATGCATTGTTTAATAAAAAAGGAATTGACGTGGATAGTATGCCTCCGTTACATCATCCGGTCGGCCAAACGGTGCGCTATCACATTCGTGCCGGCAAGCATGATGTTACTTTGTATGATTGGCAACAGTATTTGGGTTTTGCAGATCGGTATTGGAAGAAATAATTGTTTGTGAACGTTCATGTCGTGGTCGGTGAGACACCGGCCACAGTGAAAAGTCAGGTATCATTCAATAATTTTTGTATTCTTTTATGCGCAAAAATATTTTCTTTTTTCCCGATCCATGGCCGGTGGCTCACCGGCTACTGTATCATTTTGGTATGCACTCCTTCCAAATAAATATTTTCTTTCTATTGATATTGCTTACAATACCCGAATTTGCGCAGAAGAAAAATAATAGTAAACAGCCAAATATTATTTTAATACTTGCCGATGATTTAGGGTATGCTGACCTGGGTTGTTATGGACAACAAAAAACAGAAACGCCCAATATTGATAACCTGGCAAAAGCCGGTTTGCGGTTCACTCAATTTTACGCCGGCGCAACTGTTTGCGCGCCATCAAGAGCCAGTCTGCTCACCGGTTTACACACGGGCCATACGGCTATCCGTGGTAATGAAGGTTACCAACCAGAAGGACAATCACCTTTGCCAGATTCAATTGTAACCATTGCAAATATTTTAAATACGCATGGTTATGCAACAGCTGCGTTCGGCAAATGGGGGCTTGGATACATTACCACTTCCGGAGATCCTAATAAAAAAGGATTTGATCAGTTTTTTGGATACAATTGCCAGAGCCTGGCGCATAATTATTATCCTGATCATTTATGGAACAACCATGAACGAATTAATTTTCCGGAGAATGCAAATGCCAGTGCGGTTTATTCGGCGGATTATATTCATGAACATGCCATGCAGTTTTTAAATGCACAACACGATAAACCGTTTTTTCTTTATTTGCCTTATACATTACCACACGGCGATGTTATTTCCCCTCACGACAGCGTCTATGATTATTATGTGAAAAAGTTTAATGAAGAACCTAAGAAGACGGGTTCACCGAAAAATGATGGTGAGCAGCATCGCTTTGAACCTTATCCGCATGCGGCGTTTGCAACCATGGTGGCAAGGCTTGACAGGTACACGGGTGAAATTTTGAAAGCAATACGCGATAAAGGCATTGAAGAAAACACATTGGTGATATTCACCAGTGATAATGGCCCGCATCGTGAAAATGGCGGTGACCCGGATTTTTTTAGCAACCATGGAGAATTCCGCGGTATAAAAAGAGATCTGTATGAAGGTGGAATACGCGTACCATTTATTGCATACTGGAAAGGAAAAATATTGCCGGGTGTAACCAACCAGCCAGCCATCTTATATGATTTGTATCCGTTGTTTGAACAAATGGCAGGAATACCGGTAAATAGAAATATTGATGGTATATCCATATTACCCACGTTGATCAACAAAAAACAAGCGCAACACGATTACCTGTATTGGGAGTTTCATGAAAATGATGGCCGGCAGGCAGTAAGGTGGAAAAATTGGAAAGCAGTAAAACTGAATGTTAGCAAAGATGTACATTCAACAGTTGAATTATATAATCTCGCAATTGACCCATCAGAAAAAAACAATGTGGCATCAAAATATCCTGGCATTGCAAAGCAATTAAACGACATGATTCTGCAGGCGCACAAAGCTGATAAAAAATGGCCGTTATTGCCGGGTGAATTTTGATTATTTTTTGGCATAGCTATCATTGGTTTTACCAACGACTACTAATATTCAAGTCCTCCGAACTTGTCATGCGTTAAGTTAGATGTTTTAAGCGGGGGAATTACCGGCTGTTGAATAAGGCAAGTTTGAAACTTTAGGGTTAAAAAACTATTGTAATAGAACTTAACTTCTTCAATGATCTCCTGGCGGGCTATAATGTGTCAACGATCGCTACTCAGCGTATTTTTTTCGATAAACTTTCTTAATCACTTTACTGCATTTATTTATTTAATTTGTGTGATATTAACCTGACAAAATATAGCTATGCCATACACAGCAAATCCGGATCGGTATAAGAAAATGGAATACCGCCGTTGTGGTAATAGCGGGCTTCAATTACCTGTTTTATCACTGGGCCTTTGGCATAACTTCGGAGATGTAGATTTGTTTGACAACTACCGCAATATTGTACGGCTGGCATTCGACAGTGGTGTTACACATTTTGATTTGGCAAATAATTACGGTCCCCCGGCGGGCAGTGCAGAAGAAAATTTTGGACGGCTGCTGAAAGAAGATTTTCATACTTACAGGGATGAATTGATTATTTCAACCAAGGCCGGTTATTATATGTGGGAAGGGCCCTACGGCGATTGGGGCTCAAAAAAATATTTAATATCAAGCCTGGATCAGAGTTTAAAAAGAATGGGACTTGCATACGTTGATATTTTTTATCATCACCGCCCTGACCCAAATACGCCACTGGAAGAAACCATGGCCGCACTGGATTTAATTGTGCGGCAGGGAAAAGCGTTATATGTCGGTTTGTCAAATTACAAAAAAGAAGAAGCGGCAAAAGCGTTTGAAATACTGCGTCAGTTAGGAACGACCTGCATTATACATCAGCCCAAATATTCAATGTTTGAGCGTTGGGTAGAAGATGGTTTAATGGATGTTTTGGAACAGAGCGGCGTTGGATGTATCCCGTTTTCACCGTTGGCACAGGGCCTTCTTACCAATAAATATTTACACGGCATACCGGCTGATTCACGTGCTGCAAAACCAACAGGCTTTTTAAAAGAAGAGCAGGTTACAGCAGAAAGAGTTAGCCAGATAAAAAAACTCAATGATATTGCTGAAAAACGCGAACAAACACTGGCGCAGATGGCACTTGCCTGGTTGCTGAAAGACAAACGTGTAACGTCTGTTTTAATTGGCGCAAGTAAACCGGAACAATTAGCAGATTCATTGAAGTGCCAGGATAATATTAATTTCTCAGCAGAAGAATTAAGTGCGATTGAAACAATTTTAAAGTAGAGATTGATTTGTATTATGAAAACGGTGTCATTCATTTTTTTAACCTTCGTGTTTTTTATATTCATCTCTTGCAAAAAAGCTGGTAACAGTCCTAACCCCGCGCCACCGGTGCCGGTCACAAAAGTTTTTTATACTGCAGACAAATTTGTAATGGGCGCAGATCTTTCATCTGTAAATGCCGTGCAGGATAATGGCGGTGTCTATAAAGATTCGGGCCTGGTAAAAGATCCATTCATTATTTTCAAAAATCATGGTGCAAATACAGTTCGTGTAAGGTTGTGGAATAATCCACAATGGCTGGCCGCTTATAATAATGGTAAATTGTATAGCGGTTTAAACGACGTAGAAAAAACTATTCAACGCGCAAAGGCGGAGGGAATGGCGGTTAATCTGGATCTGCATTATTCAGATGAATGGGCCGATCCGGGCGATCAAACAATACCAGCGGCATGGAGTAATCTTTCCTTAAACGTGTTGAAGGATTCAGTCTATCAGTTCACGCTGAATATACTCAATGAGTTGAAAGCTAAAAATAGTATCCCTGAATTTATACAAGTGGGTAATGAAACCAACCAGGGTATGTTATTTCCAACCGGCAAAGTTGTAAATGACGACTGGACTGCATTTGGAACATTATTAAAAAGTGGTATTCAAGCGATAAGAGATTTCTCTGCAACTACCGCTGTAAAGCCACAAATTATTTTGCATGTGGCTGAACCTGAAAATGCAAATTATTTTGCGAATGGTGTGATCAATAAAGCAGGCATCACTGATTTTGATATCCTCGGGATCTCTTATTATTATGTTTGGTCCAACGTAACATCTTTAAGCGGGATAAGTACAACTATCAGCAGTTTAAAATCAAAATACAATAAGAAAATAATGGTTGTGGAGGCGGCGTATCCATGGACGGCTCAATATGCAGACAGCTATACAAATGTTATTTCGGGAACTACTGCGTTCGCTGCTTATGATGTTTCAAAAGACGGACAATATAAATATATGAAAGATCTTACACAACAGGTTATTGCCGGCGGTGGCGCAGGTATTATGTATTGGGAACCTGCCTGGATAAGTTCCAATTTTAGAGATAAATGGGGCACCGGTAGCAGTTGGGAAAACAATACCTTTTTTGATTTTTCAGGAAACACATTGCCGGGTATTGATTTTATGAATTATGCATATCAATTTTAATTAATCACGATTAATTAAAAATATGACATAAAATAAGCGGACAGTAATTACCTTTCGGAAGTGAATGTGATAAATAAGGTGAATGTGGGGAATGTGAAAATGAAAGTCTGAGTGACCAGCGGATGATGCAGCCATACTTGGTCTTATGACTGACAATCAACGGAGAATCGATCCTGTTTTTCGTAATTACGATCCGCAGGCGGGTTTTTTTCTCCTGGCCGGTGTCTCACCGAACATAAAAGAAATCAGGCCCATCTGAATGGCTGGTCCGGGGACTTAAAAAAATCATACATCAGAAATCGTTTTTCATATGTTTAACCTGCAAAATAAAAACGCGGTGATAACCGGCGCCGGAAGCGGAATTGGTAAATCTGTTGCCCTGCTTTTCGCAAAACAAGGTGCCATCGTACATGTTTTAGACGTGAATGACAAGCAAGCGAATGAAACAGTGAATGAAATAAAAACGGGTGCTGGCGAAGCTTTCGCATATATAACAGATGTTTCTGATCAAAAGAAAGTGGTTGACGTTTTCCAGCAAATTGCAAAGGCAGATATTTTGGTTAACAGCGCCGGCGTTTCTCATATTGGAAAAGCAGACACTACCACTACGGAAGATTTTGACAGGCTATTTAATGTAAATGTAAAAGGACTTTATAATTGTTTGTATGCAGCTATTCCGCTAATGAAAAAAAATAAAGGCGGTGTTATCTTAAACATGTCTTCTGTTGCAGCCATCGTTGGTATTCCTGATCGCTTTGCTTATTCAATGACGAAAGGCGCGGTATCGGCTATGACGCTTTCTGTTGCCAAAGATTATCTGGCAGACAATATCCGTTGCAATTGTATTTCGCCGGCCAGGGTTCATACCGCTTTTGTAGATGGGTTCCTCGCAAAAAATTATCCCGGAAAAGAAGCAGAAATGTTTGAAAAACTTTCTAAAACCCAACCAATCGGCCGTATGGCCAATCCAGGTGAAATAGCGCACCTCATTTTATATCTTTGTTCTGATGAAGCAGCTTTTATAACTGGTTGCGATTACCCAATTGATGGGGGCTTTACAAAACTTAATAATTAAATTTATACTGATGATATAAGGTATAAAATATACAAAAATCAACACATGAAATTAATACGTTACACAGAAAATGGCCATATTAAAACCGGCGTGTCAATAGATAATAAATATTTTGATACGAGCTCTTTTGGCGAAGACTACAATGAAAATTTCTTCACCACTTTTGGTATCGATAGATTGGGTGATTTTATAAAATCGCTTGGTGATAATCTTCCGGAGGCAGGTAAGGATATAAAACTTGCATCTCCTGTTGCACGTCCTTCCAAAATAATTTGCATCGGATTGAATTATGCAGATCATGCAAAGGAAACCGGCGCAACACCGCCGCCCGAGCCGGTGATATTTATGAAAGCCAGTACCGCTTTGTGCGGACCTTTCGATGATATTATCATCCCTAAAAATTCTAAAAAAACAGATTGGGAAGTAGAGTTGGCCATTGTAATAGGAAAAAAGGCAAGCTATGTAAATGAAGCAGACGCGATGGATTACGTGGCTGGTTATTGTTTGCATAATGATGTATCTGAACGCGAGTTCCAGATTGAAAGAAGCGGTACCTGGGACAAAGGAAAGGGATGCGATACCTTTGCGCCCATGGGGCCATGGCTGGTTACCAAAGATGAAATTAAAGATGTTGATAATCTGCGGTTATGGCTAACCGTTAATGGGAAGAAAATGCAGGACGGCACTACTGCCAATCTTATTTTTAAAATACCATTTTTAATTTCCTATACAAGCCAGTTTATGACCCTGTTGCCGGGCGATGTAATTTCTACTGGTACACCCGCAGGCGTAGCGATGGGTATGAGTCCGCAACCATATTTAAAACCAGGCGATGTTGTTGAGTTAGGTATTGATGGATTGGGATCATCGAAGCAAACATTAAAAGCGTACGGAAGCTAACCTTTAGTTTTATTGGTTTGGCAGGAGAGCGTAAAGTCTCCTAAAAAAGAATCCGGGTTTTGATCCTGGAGATCGTAATCTTCAAGCCGTGAAACCTGACTTCTTTATATTATGCTGATAAAAAGTTGCGGACCTGAAAGCCAGAGGCTAACAGCGCACAGCTGCTACTTAAAATATTCAACCTGAATATCTCCGGGAAGTTGCGGTGCAAATGATGAAAGATTTGTTTTTAATAAAGTGGCTTCGCTTTGATTAATGCCATAAAAAGTTACATAAATATCACCGCAGATATAATTATACGGCATCTGCCAGGTAGCCACTTTTATCCATTGGTTGGTGAGGTCTTTATCAAACCAGGAATCGTACATAACGGCAACGCGTGTGTGCTTGCCGGCAACCAGCTTGCGCAGAAAATCATTCGTCCAATAACCTTGTTTCCTGGCCTGGGCCACTTCATTGTTGCCAAGGCCCCACATATCAATCGTATTCAAATCTGCAAAATAGCTGATGGCCCCCACATCGTTGGCAGCCACCGTTTGTTCCTTATAATATTGCTTTAGAAACAGGCCCATCTGGTATTGCTGTTCATAAATATTATAAATAGCACGGATGGAATTGCGAAAAGAATTTAAGCCGCGTACGGGCAGGCTGTAAAATATAATTAAAAGCATTCCAACCGGAATGATTTGTTTTTTTACGCCTGCTAACTTATTTTCCTGGAGCCATTGTAAACCAATTTTGGCAAGATGCAGGCTACCCAATACTATCAGGTACGCTTCGTAGCGGTAGAACCAGCCAAATGATGCAAAAACGGCATGCATTAATCCGGCAATAATCAGCATCGACAATATCCAGAAATCGCGATCTAATTTGTTCGACTGTAATTTTATAAGGGCGATAATCATGGCTACTACAACGATGCCGCTGATACTTCCGGTGGCTTGCAGAATAGTTGTTCCGCCATTCAAAAAATATTTAAAATTTTGGTTGCCCTTTATCAATATAGAGTTTGGTATAAAATAGCCGCCATGCAGTTTTGAATAGATACCAAACAGGAGCAATGGCAACATGCCGGCAAATGAGATAATAATAGCATACTTAAGACTTTTTTGCCAGGCCAGCAACGCAAATGCAGCAATAATAAAAGATGCGTTTTCATAACGGGTGGCTGTCATTAACGCGGCCCAAAGTGCAGCTTGCCAGATAGCATTTTTGGTATCAGCAGTTAATACACCGGCAATACTGTGCACGAAAAAAAGCGTGAAAGCAATTTGTAAAGTATGCTCCATGCCGAGCAAAGTAAGTGCAGGGATGGCGCCTGTAAGCATCGTTATAACAACACAAACAACTTTATTAAATGAAGTGAGTGAGGAGTACCGGTTTAATTCCTGTTGCATGGCAATTAGCATCAATATTGTGCCGGCGCAACTGATGATAAACGGCATTATTATATTGATAGAAAATAATTTGAAAAAAATCGACAATACAATGGTAAAAAGTGGTGAAGAAGAGGTAGATACAAAACCAGATGGCGTAATACCCCAATTGCCATGCAGTACCAGGTTTTTTGCAACTGCCATATGTATAAACGTATCATCCAACGGATAACAAAAATGGCCGCCGGTTTTTTTTATAGCCACATATTCAAGCACAGCAACAATGGCAGCAACAAAAGAAAAGCCGGATAAAAAAGGCAGATATTTTTTCATTATACGCTGAGGTAATAACCGGGTTTCGCAAACAGGGTTAAAGATTGTTTTTACTTCCGGATCAATGTATATTATTTTTTCATCAAATCATCCACTGACACGCCAATCATCGCCTCCAGCTGAAGTTTTATAACATTATAATTTCGTTGGTATTCAAACTGTCTTAGTTTTTCGTCTGTGTATCCCCGGTAGCTTTTATTATAATCATCCTGCTTTATTGCACCTTCCTGAAAATCCTTTTCTGATGCGAGGTAGGCTGTTCTTGCGTCTTGTGTTACCTGGCTTTGGAAATCAAGTCTTTGCTGGCACAACAGGTAGTCTTCATAGATAGTAAGCACCTGTACTTTTATTTCGCGGAAATGTTGATTTTTTTCGGCCTGTGCAATAGAATAATTTTCTTTTGCTATCTTGATATCATTCTTTTTTGCACTGAATAAATCAAATGGAATCGTAGCGCCAATATTATATTTGGGATAAAAAGTAGAGGGGTTTGTTACCACTCCGTTGGGACCAGTAGTGGCTCCTTTAAATGCAAATTCATTTAAGTTACCCTGCACAGCAATGGCGCTGAGCCAGCTGCCCTTTGCTCTTTTTACCTGATAGCCTGCAATAGATACTTTACGATCAGCAATTTCGTAAGTGGGATTTTGCAAAGCCAGGCTTACCAATTTTTCACGTATGTCAATTACCTGGTCTGGTTGCCTGATGGCAGTGAAAACAGGCGCTGGTTTTTTATCAGCAGGCTTTGCTTGTGGCTTCGGTTGTTGTGTTTGTGCCTTTGGTTGTTGCGCATAGGCCGCAGCACAGCATAATAATATTGCCATGCAAAAAATCTTTTTACAGCTAAGCCATGGTTGGGTCATTAACTGCAGGGTTTCTTTTATCATATTCTTTTAATTTATAAAAAATAACTAAGGTCGCCAGGTAAAAAAGATATTGTGGATAGGTTGATATGGCCAGTTGCGAATACTGACCAACCACCAGCGAAAATATACAAACTGTAAAAGCTATATACAAAGTTTTAATTTCTTGCCTTTGTGAATCGTAGAAACCGGTGATCCCCCGGTACAGAATAAAAAAGTACAGAATAACATTGATGGCCAGTCCAACCCAGCCTTGCTCCAGCATTATTTTCATATAGCCACTGTCTGGCGGGTAGCCCGAAAGCGGGTGGCCGGGATAATAAACGGCGCCTTCTTCCCCGCAGGTATTCAACCCGCCACCAATAGGATGTGCCCAGATGTATGGCTGTATATTATGCCGGTTTACGTCTCTTACCATGTTCGATGGTTCCTTACTGCCATCGAAAGTTGTTTTTATGCGGTATATCACCGGTGTGTTTTGCAAAGGGCCAAATAAAAGAAATAGTGAAATGGAAACGGCGCTTATTAATACAATGATGGTCCTTCTTTCGTTTAGCGTAAATATGATGTAAGAAAGCAGTCCGCCAATCAGCATAACATTGCATGTGCGCGTACCAGAATAGCTGGAAGCTACCATTTGTATAAATGAGATGACGTATAATAATCTTCGCTTGTTTTTAACAGGCGAGCGTATGGCAAGAACCAATGTGAACAATGATGTTGATGCGGCCAGTACGCCGAATGCTGCAGGATCGGGCAGCAGGGAAAATTTACGGAACATGCCTCCCTGGAAAAGCAGGTTAGTGATATTGGGATCGCTGTGTATCCAGGCATCTTCAAATGCAGTAAATCCAAACCATTGTTGTTTTATCCCCCAAAGCGCAACACCAACAGCCAGTATAATCCAGAGTTTTACAAATCGCCTGATTTTCTCCAGTGAATCAAGCATGAGAAAACTTACATAATAGAATACCAGGTAAATGATTTCTTTCCTGAAAAATTTAAACCATCCTTCGCGTCCGTTTATTTCCGGGTTAAACGCTTCCATAATATAAAAACAAAAAAGTACCACCACCAATAATGAAATGGGTGTTTTCCAGAAATCCGCACTATTTTGTCGCTTGCGGTATTGAGATGCCAGTATAGAAATAGCTGCCAGGTAACCGGTTGGTTCCAGCAGCAGGCCCAACGGAAGATTTATACCCAGCGTACGCGCAGGGAGCGTAAATATAATGATTGAATATACATAAGCATAGTAGGCTATTTCAGGATAGCGCATGCAAATAAGCACAAATAGCAGCCCTATTGAACCGCCTGCAATTATTAAAGGTAACTTCTCATTGATGGCACTTCCTGCCCAGGCAAGGCCAATCCCTACCAGTACCATCACAATCCACCCAGGCACAGAATTCATTCGCCGGGTAAAGAAAACTTCCTTTGCCCACGCTGTTCGTGAAAGTGTAATATTTTTTTTTATTTCCGCCATTAATTTTTACATCAGTTATTCAAAAAAACAAAAATCATTATTTATACATTATTTGTTGCTTTGGCAGTTGCGCCCGTTTCACCTAAAGATAAGCTGCTGCCAGTTTTGGGTTTTATAAAATAATTTTTTAACCGCGTTGGCCAGCTATGATCCATACACGGCTTTTCTATCAGCAAATAAAATACAGGTACAATGATTACGAGGCACGAAAGAAAAAATATCGCGTATATCGCAAACCATAACACACTGTTTTGTGCATGTGGATTTATCTTGCGCAACAATTCAATACTCGCCTCGGCAATGGCCAGGTGCAGTAAATAAATACTGTAACACATACCGCCAATAGCCATTATCCACGGGCGTTTTATAAAACGGTTGAATGCGCCGGAACGAAAGGCGCCAATAAATAATGTAGTAAGGGCAGCAATAAAAAGAATTGTTTTACCATAGCCGCTGACCCAGCGAAACCCTACCATGCTAAGAATGGCAATGGTGGCCGCCATACTCCACAAACCAGTGTATGTTTCCGGGCGAAGTTTTTGTTCCAGGTAAAGATTCACCATTAAAATGCCCACCAGGAAATATTGTAACTGCCCCAGGATGGTGTAACGCAAAACATTGTAGCCATTTGAAATACCGGTTTGTTCCTGCACAAAAACAATTATCAGAATTGAAATAATGATAACCAGGTTTCTATTATTGAAATCTTTAAGGCCGAATATGAACCACGTGATAAAAGGCGCAACGATGTAAAATTGAATTTCCACCTCCAAACTCCAAATAACGGGGTTCAGCTGGTTAAAATGTTTATAAACAAGTGTTGAGCTATAGGTAATGCCGGTAAAAAAATAGCCAAGTGTTTC
>JBDUAY010000047.1:0-19880 GCA_040004415.1 Bacteroidota bacterium
GTTACTTTGTAGTGCGGAGGCATAGAATTTGAAAATAATTTATTCCCGGGCATTTTATTTATGTAATATAATAGTTGGTAGTGTTGTAAGACCGCTGCTACCCACCGTTATATTGCTAATGGTTGTGTCTTTGTACCCGCGCCATCCTTTAAAATAAATGGAATAAGTGCCGGCAGTTATACCACGTACCTGGTAGTAGCCACCTATCCATGGAATTGCATATAAAGTATCCGCAGCGTTATACACGGCAACAAAACCAGGTGCACCCTGCGGTAATACGCGCCCTTCTAATTTTGGTTTGGACATATCGTTAAAAGGGGTGAGTTGCGGTCTTAACCAATATTTATTATTGATAAGGAAAATAGATTTAGACAGGTTAAAATCAAACCAGAGCTTTAACTGGCTGTTGCTGATAACAGAAATATCTTCCCTGCGCACATTCAGATAAAATGAATTTGACGGGCCAATGATATTGAGCGGGTAACTGGTTACACTATCTGTATAAACGGTATTATTTGTACCCAGCGTAATGCTTACCTGCAACACTTTTCCATTGGGAACAAGGCTGGATGAAAGCAACGTATCTGTTCCGTTTCTAAGTTTGAGCAAGTCGTATATTCCCGGAGTAACTGACAATGTATCCCATATGGCAGAGTTGCCATTATGACAACCTTTATAACGATCACTCCACTGATGAAGTGTATCATCTGCATCTTTTTGATGTGCCGCTGTATCAATTCTCACGGCTACCTGTTTAATATCAATTAATACGTGCGTGAATGGAACAGGATCGTCCATCATATAGATTGATAGTTGCGGTTTACCTGCAGCACTACCAGGTGAACCGCCTGAATTTCTTTATTACAGGCGATAAAAAGAATACAGATCATAAGAATGCCGGTAGCTGCAAGCAGCCATCTGTTGTTCGTTTTCATACTGGATTATTTTATTGGTTTTAATTATGAAATGCATGCCTGAATGTTTCACAGACATAATTGTTCAGCCCGCTTTACGGTTTGGTGAACAGCTGTAAAATTTTAGTGTAGAGTTGTCAGCGATAGAAAATAATAATTATCAATAATTATTCCGGCGAATGTTAAAAATGTTAATAAAAAAATAGTTAACGATCTTGCGTTATTATAGATACGCGCATGTAAAAAAAGGGTTGGGGAAAATAGTTATCAGGTTTTAACAGGAAGCTTTCAGTTAGCAAGATGTGACAAAATAAAAATCAGCCGGGTATAAATTATTTGTTAACAAACAAATGGTACAACAGGCGATTGTATTGAAAACCAAAGGGCTAACACGCAGTAGCTAATGCTCGCGGCCCACCGTAATTAAATTTGGCAAATTCACAACTGGCCTGTTATCTTTGCGCCAGTTCTTTATTATTTACTTATCAAGAAAGGCAGAGGGATATGGCCCCATGACGCCTTGGCAACCAACAATGTAAATTGTGAAGGTGCTAATTCCAGCCCGGCTCACAGCGGGGAAAGATAAGTCAGATATCAGCTTCTAAAACAATCACAATATTGAAAGCTCATCTGATTAATCGGGTGGGCTTTTTTTGTTTGTAAGATTCGGGGCGAACCCGCAAAGAGGTTTTTTCCTGGTAAGAAAAATGATCACGTAAACACGGTATATTTTAAAATTAACAGTGTGGGTTTTGGTGGTTGCAGGAAAAGTCTATTAAATTTGTTGGATACTGCCAATAAAGAAGATGACCACAAAGAGAATATCAATACTTGCCATTTTCTTCTGCACCTGTTGTTGTATAATGCATGGCTTTATACAAAAAATAGCATGCACTGATTTGCAGCATTTACCAGCCGGTTTTTCAGAAATATTTTTTTAAAAATTTAAAAACATTGTTATGAGCCATCGTTTTGAAACCCTGCAATTGCATGCAGGCCAGCAAATTGACCCTACTACCAAATCCAGGGCAGTTCCTATTTATCAAACTACTTCTTTTGCTTTTGATAATGCTGAGCATGCCGCTAATCTTTTTGGATTGAAAGCTTTCGGCAATATTTATACCCGTATTATGAACCCTACCACCGACGTTTTTGAACAGCGTATTGCGGCGCTGGAAGGTGGTGTGGCAGCGCTCGCAACAGGTAGCGGACAAGCAGCGCAATTTCTTGCGTTAAACAATATTATGCAAGCGGGTGATAATTTTGTTACTACTACCTTTTTATATGGAGGTACACACAATCAGTTTAAAGTTGCTTTTAAACGACTGGGTATAGAAGCCCGTTTTGCTGATGGTGATGATGCGGAAAGTTTTGTAAAACACATTGATAAAAATACCAAAGCCATTTACCTGGAAACAATTGGCAACCCACGTTTAAATATTCCCGATTTTAAAAAATTTGCAGATCTGGCAAAAGAATATGATCTGCCGCTGGTAGTAGACAATACATTTGGCGCAGGCGGTTATTTGTTCCGCCCGATAGAATGGGGTGCAAATGTTGTTGTAGAGTCTGCAACAAAATGGATCGGCGGTCATGGAACGACTATGGGCGGGGTAATTGTTGATGCCGGTAATTATAATTGGGGCAATGGAAAGTTTCCGCAGTTTACAGAACCCAGTGAAGGCTACCACGGATTAAAATTCTGGGAGGTTTTTGGAGAAGGCAATCCGCTTGGTCTGCCAAATATTGCATTTGCCATTCGTGCAAGGGTAGAAGGGCTGCGGGATTTTGGCGCTTCTCAAAGTCCGTTTAATTCTTTTTTATTAATACAGGGACTGGAAACACTAAGCCTGCGGGTAGAACGTCATGTTCAAAACGCATTGGCACTGGCGCAGTGGCTGGAAAAACATCCGCAAGTGGATTTTGTTATTTACCCGGGCTTGAAAAGCAGCCCGTACCATGATCTGGCAAAGAAATATCTGCCGAATGGTTTTGGTGGTATTCTAAATTTTGGAATAAAAGGTGGTAAAGAAAATGCCAGTAAATTTATTGATTCATTACAACTGGTGAGCCATCTTGCCAATGTAGGCGATGCTAAAACGCTTGCAATCCATCCTGCGTCCACTACACATGAACAATTAGATGAAGCAGAACAGAAAGCTTCTGGTGTAGAACCAAACCAGGTGCGCATCAGCGTTGGACTGGAACACATAGAAGATATTAAGGCTGATTTTGAACAGGCTTTTGAAAAAGTATTTGCAAAGACAGCCGTTAGCGCATAGTCTTAGCTGTTGGTTAAAAGACAAATATGGATGTTTGTTTTTTAAATTGAATTAAATTTTTACATACACAGGCTAAAAGCTAAAAGCTAAAAGCTAATAGCTAACGGTTAACAGCTTTTAGCCTGTAAATATCAGGTAACTATTGTCTTACAAAACATTCAGATACAACAAAACATTTACACTTGAGTCGGGCAGGGTGCTTTCTGCGTATCATTTGGCCTATACAACGCATGGTATTTTAAATGAAGCAAAAGATAATGCTGTATGGATTTTTCATGCGCTGACCGCCAACAGTGATCCGGAAGAATGGTGGCCGGGTTTAGTGGGCAATGGGAAATTATTTGATCCCGCAAAATATTTTATTGTTTGTGTAAATATGCCTGGCAGTTGCTATGGCAGCATTGGTCCGCTGGATATTAACCAGCAAACCAACGCACCTTACTACCATGATTTTCCTTTCTTCACCACACGTGATATGGTTCATGCATATCAACCGCTAAAAGAATTTTTAGGGATCGTCAAAATTCATATTGGCATCGGTGGTTCAATGGGCGGACAACAGCTACTCGAATGGGCGATTGAAGAACCGGAATTATTTAATTATATTGTTCCTATTGCTACCAATGCACATCATTCTGCATGGGGTATTGCTTTTAATGCTTCGCAACGCCTGGCCATCGAAACAGATAGCAGCTGGCAACAACGCAATGAAAAAGCCGGTGAAGAAGGAATGAAAACAGCCCGCGCCATCGCCTTAATTTCATATCGCAGTTATCAAACGTATGAGGCGGGCCAGGGCGAAGATCAAAATGAAAAGATAACAGATTTTAAAAGTGAATCTTACCAGCGTTACCAGGGGGAAAAATTAGCCAAACGTTTTAATGCCTTCAGCTATTATTTTTTAAGCCGGGGTATGGATGCGCACAATGTTGGCAGAAACAGGAGCAGTATTGAAAATGCATTGGGGCAAATTGAATCAAAAACACTTGTTATCGGCATTGAATCGGATATATTATTTCCACTGACCGAACAGCAATACCTCGCGAAGCATATCCGGGGCGCGTCTTATGCATCAATGGTTTCAACATATGGCCACGATGGTTTTCTGCTGGAGTTTAAACAGATCAATGACTGCATAAGTAAATTTTTGGACGCATCAGTTGCTGGCAACAAAAAACTGAGTGTTACTAACAGTTCGCTTTAACAAAATGATATTACCAGGATATTATTTTATATTAATTGAATAAATATGGACGCACATAAACAGTTGACAATCGGGTTGTTTGGTTTTGGAGTGGTAGGCGAAGGTTTATATAAAGTATTGAAGCAGACGCCTTCATTAAAAGCTACCATAAAAAAAGTTTGTATTAAAAACCCCGGCAAAAAAAGAGATGCGCCGGATGAATTGTTTACAACAGACAAAGACATGCTGCTGAACGATCCGGAAATAAATGTAATAGTAGAAGTAATTAATGAAAGTGAACCGGCCTTTGAAATTGTCTCAACGGCGCTACGGAATGGCAAAGAAGTGGTAAGCGCCAGTAAAAAAATGCTGGCGGAACATCTGCCGGAACTGTTGGTGCTGCAAAGTAAAACAGGTTTATCTGTTTTGTATGAAGCTGCTGCCTGCGCTTCTATTCCCGTCATCCGCAACCTGGAAGAGTATTACGACAATGATTTATTGCATTCTATAAAAGGCATTGTAAATGGATCAACCAATTTTATTCTCACAAAGATGTTTGAGGATAAACTTGATTTTCAAAATGCTTTATTACTCGCACAGCAACTTGGTTTTGCTGAAAGCGATCCAAAGTTGGATGTTGAGGGACTTGACGCAGTAAATAAATGGACATTGTTGCTGACGCATGCATATGGCATCGTAGAAAATCCCGCCAATATTGTTTTTAATGGTATACAAAACATTCAATTAAGCGATGCGTCTGTTGCCGCTGAAAAACATTTCGATATTAAACTGGTGGCGCAGGCCAAGAAATTGCAAAATGGAAAGGTTGCCGGTTTTGTGTTACCACAATTTGTACGGCACGATGATCCGCTGGCATTTGTTAAAAATGAGTACAATGGTGTGGTGATTGAAAGTTCCTTTGCAGATAAACAATTTTTTTATGGCAAGGGAGCAGGTAGCTTTCCCACGGCTTCTGCTGTATTAAGCGATTTGTCTGCACTTCGCTATCAATATAAATATGAGTATAAAAAATTATACCATCATACACCAAATGAATTAAGCAACGATTTCTATATAAAAGTGTATGTGAGTTTTGATGATCTGAAATACATACCCAGGGAACGTTTTGAATGGATTGAAGAGTGGCACGCTGATAAAGACAGGAAATACCTGGTAGGGGTATTGCGTTTCACTGAGCTAAAAAATAATACCTGGTGGAAAGAGAATAATACATCGCTCATACTTTCACCTGAACCAATTATTGAGGATGTGGAAATAAGAAAATTGAAAAAGAAAAGTTTAGAACTTGCCGGTATCATCGGATGATCTTTTTCAGAACAAAACTTCTGTGATGGTAAGCAGGTCTGCCGGACCTGCTTATTTTTTTGACCTCCTGTATTTAATCTTAATACTAAATAATTGATGAACGCGTTTTTTAGGCTGTATAGTGTTTTATTGTTTGTGATTTGTTAAAGTCAAAATATTCCCGGAGTTTTTAATAGCTTCGCGACTCGAATAAGGTGGTTGCTACCTGATATAATTAAAATATCCTGTATTTCCTGAAATAAGTATTATGAAAAGATTATCTATTGTATTGGTCTGCGCTGTCACAATTATCTATGCGTTGAGCTGCTCCAAGCACGAGGACAACAATGCTTCCTGCTCAGGGCCAAAGGCAATTACGGATTCAACCGCATTGCTGGCTTATGCAAAAACAAATGGCATTACTACAACGGCGGATACGTCCTGGATGTATTATCAAATAATTAATCCGGGCACGGGCGCCAGTCCAAATTCTTCTTCAATCGTTTTTGTACGGTATGCTGCAAGATTGATGGATGGTACTTATGTTGATTCTACCGCTACCGCCACTGGATTTTTATTGACTAACTTAATTAAAGGCTGGCAATATGGCTTACCAAAAATTAAAGCCGGTGGGCAGATAAAACTACTAGTTCCATCGGCGCTGGCATATTCATGCAATGGTAACGGAAGCTCTATTCCCCCCAATGCCCCAATATATTTTAATATTTACCTCGATAGTTTAAAATAAAGACAAAGCGCGGTTATAAAAGAAGTTATTAGCCTTGCAAAAGGAATAAAATAATTAGCTTGCCCATTTTAACAAAATCTTTTGCCTGGTAAAACAATAACCAGTCGACGAGATGTTTAATTTGGGGCGGTATGCGGGTGATTACTACTATTCTTGCTATTCTTTTTATATCTCCTTTTGCCGGTGCGCAGCAATTGCTGAAAGGAAAAATATATGATAAGGAAACAGATTCTGTTCTTATTTCTACAACTGTTTTTAATGCCACAAAAAAAGCCTACACCCTTTCTTCCAGGGAGGGTGATTATTCTATAGAAGCCAAAGAAGGTGATAAGATTGTTTTTACTTCTGTGGGTTACTTGCCCGACACTGTTAAAGTACTCAATTATATGATTGATGCAGGATATGATGTTACCATGAACCTTAAAAATAGCTTGCTTAGAAATGTTACCGTACGTTCGCCCAATTATCATCAGGATTCCTTAAACAGGCGCGAAGACTATGCTGCTTTCTACAACAGACCCAAAGATAAATTCGTGTCAAAAACGGGACCGCAAAACGGGGTCGGTGTAGCAATCAGTCCACTCGGCTTTCTTCATAACAGGTCGAAGAATAAAAAAATGAACGAGAATCTTCAATACCAGGAGGAGCAGGATTTTGTAGATTATAGTTTCAGCCGGCGTTATGTAGAAAAATTAACCAACCTGCATGGAGATTCGTTATTGTCTTTTATGTTGCGCAACCGGCCAGCATATGAATTTTGCAGAACTGCCAGCAGCGGAGATATGGTTCAATATATCAATGACAGGCTCATGGTATATTTACAGCATGACGAAGATCTTCCAAAGAAGAAGAAAAAAAAATAAATTGTTATTACTACGACATCCAGCTTACGTGGGCGATGATCAAACAAGTTTTTTTACCTGTAAGGGAATCTGTCAGACGCACTGGCAAATGTTTTTAATCAAATTTTTCAGCATCACTTACAAAAGCAATCTGTTTACTGTCTGGCGACCATGACGCAACATTCAATGTTCCCTGCCCGCCATACATATAGGCAAGCACCCTGGGCGCTCCACCGCTTACCGGCATCAGGCGCAGCATTACACGCTTATATGGCGGATGATCATTGGGATCGGTATCTGGTAAAAACGAAATAAATACCATCCATTTACCATCCGGAGATATATGGGGGAACCAATTATTATACTCATCAAATGTTAATTGTTCTTTGCCACTGCCGTCTGGTTTCATTCTGTAAATATGCATGGTGCCAGTCTGGCTCCCATTAAAATAAATATATTTTCCATCCGGTGAAGATTCGGGTCCGTCTACATGCCCGGTGGTATTAAATGTTAATTGGATTTCTTTGGGATTGACGACGGCGCTTTTATAAATGTTGTACACGGGAAGGCTGTCACGCTGTGCCACATATAAGACTTCCTTGCTGTCTGCGGTCCAGCCATGAAAATAAGAAGGTGTTTTTTCTGTAATTAGTTTTGGTATACCACCTTCGGGCGGCAATACATATACAGTAGATCCATTGCCGGGCATGCCGGCGCGCTGGTGACTGATAGCCACTTTTTTCTTATCAAAAGAAATTCCGTGATCATTGTTCAATTTGTTTGCATCACCTGTATTTAATTTCTCCGGTGTGCCACCTTCAATGGGAATCGTATATAAAGAACCACCCTGGTTAAATAATAATTTTTTTCCATCGGGCATCCAGTTGGGGGCTTCAAACCCGGTCCTGGATTCATATATTACTTTTCGCGCACCATCAGCCACAGTCATTGTTTCCAGGCGGCTGCCAATCCATCCTTGTTTATATGGGTTATAGGTTTCTATAACGGGCTTGTCTATACGTACATTCCAAACCCTGGCTTCTTCAGTTATTGCAGGGTCGTGAGAACAAATAAATAATCCGGCATAAACAGAATCCGGCATATCGGGCATGTCGTGCATGCCCAGCACCTGGAATGGCTCACCAACCTGTGCTGCGCGTAATATCATTGTTTTGCCTTTTCTTTCCAGCTGTAGAATTTGATAATGCTTTTTAGAGGAAAAAATTTCATCCTGCGGGTCGCGCATAAAAGCACCTTTAAGTACACGCCATTGCAAAACAGTCAGCCCGTCCCCGTGCGCAACAGCACTCATGTGAGATGAATTATCGTCAAGCGACTGCCTCACCATCCACCCTATCTTACGGTGTCCGTTGCTACCCTTGCCATTGAAAGCAAAGTTGGCGGTTAGTATAAAATCACCACTGATTTTTTTATACGTGTAATGCAATTCATCTCTTTCAAACCAAATATTATAACCAGAACCAGTAAGCGTATAATCCTGTGCAGCTGCATTATAAACCGTTGAGCCGGTATTTTTTGGATGACCGATATCGATATGATTATCAAAAATGCCTACCGGATTATTTTGGGCATAGACAAAATGCAGTAGAAGTAGCGGCAATGCTGATAACAAAGATTTCATGGCGATGGGTTATAATTTTAAAAGCGATTCGTTATACCTGCAAAGGTATAAGCGGCATGCCAATAAAATTATTTATTAATCTGTTGACAGCGCGCACACAGATTATCCATCATTGATACTTTTTTAACCAAAAAGCAGAAGCCATTCGCAGTTGGCCGTTAGCTATTATTGGTTACGGTATCTTTAAATCTCAATGCAGAAGATGTGCGGACACAAAATTATTTTGCCAGCCAGCCGTTTGTCACTAACAGCTAACAGCTATTACTAGTCTTTGTCGTTGATAACCTGGTTTACATAAGCGGAAACCCAGCCCACCTGGCCGTTCTTCACCAGAAAGAATTCCTTTTTCTCATTTACAGATTCAAACTGACGCATGATCTTAAGCAATAGCCTGCTGCCTGCCATCAGCGAATGCTGGTCAAACACACCGTGTACTCTTTGTATTTCTTTCGCAACTGCATCCAAATCAATGCTTCTGTCTTTTATATTTTTCACCAGGAAAAAATCAGCGTAAGAATCGTAGCTGGTATATAATTTTTCGCAAAATGCAGATACTTCATCATATGTAACGGGTACGGTTGAACGATCATTTAACTCCGGATGCATCAGCGTAGCAACGGACCATGCAATGCCACCACTGAAGGCAATATTATCCGTCTTTGGATAAGCGCCGCTCTCATTTACTGCATAAATAATATCTTTATTTTCAGCTTCTGCTGTTACCTGGCCAAGCAATTTATAAAACGTAACCAGGCTTTTGTCTTCACCTACCCTTTTTTCGGTCGCATTCGCAGTGCTTTTTGTGCCCCAGTTTAATTGAAATAGCTTAAAATCAGTTGTATTGCCGTATGGAAAAAAACCGCCTTTTGTATTGCCGCTTCCAATATCAATTAAAAAAGTATTGTAACGATCATTGTCTGGTACAATCCCCAGGTGTGATAACCGTGCTTCATCACGCACATCAACTATTTCGACTTTGCGTTTTGGCTCACTTATTTTCAGTTTAAATGAATCCACCAGGCTGGTAATCCATTCCTTTTTATTTTCTTTGTCTGCCTGCAATTTTACACCGCTGCTCACAACCGTAAACACACGTTTCGACGGAATTTGGTATTCTTTCAATGCCACATTGTACAATCCGTAAAGTCCCTCCAGGGTAGCAACAAAATTTGAACGCTTAAAAGAAATAAAATCTGTATTAACGGACGTATCTTTTATAATAACAAATGAGCCTGCTTTTTTTGCATCTTTAGTAATTTCCAGTATACTTAGTTTTACCCCTTTGGCGCCTACTTCTATACCGGCATATGCACTAGAAATATTATATTTTAATTTTGCCTGTTGTTGTGCCGGCAATACATAAAAACCAAAAAGAAAAATGCAGGTAAATGCGGATGCAGACAGCAATGGAGCGACTTTCATGGCAAGCAGTGTTTGAGTTTAGGTTAAATAAACGCAGGATAGGTAGATTATTCCTTTTCGGGGAAGTATGTGCGTCTTTTTAAGGATATGAAAAAATGTAACAGGGAGACAAAAATATATAAATAATTATAGTCCTGCAACTTCCTTAGCTCATTCTTTTAACATCCACTGAAACTGAAAGTTTGTGTGGTCCGCTATTGATAATAACGCCTTTTAATGGTGCAATATCTCCGTAATCTCTTCCCCAGCAAGCAGTAAGGTGCTGGCTTCCAGGTATTTGATTATTGGTTGGGTCAAAATCAACCCAACCCCTGTATGGGATATACACCGAGAACCAGGCGTGCGAAGCATCGGCGCCTGCCAATTTTTGCTTGCCCGGCGGAGGCAGCGTTTCCAGGTAGCCGCTCACATAACGGGCCGGTAAACCAAGTGATCGCACACAGGCGATGGCAAGATGCGCAAAGTCCTGGCATACGCCTTTTCGTGCTTTCATTACTTCAGACAGGGGTGTAGAAATAGTAGTAAAACCCGGCTTAAATTCGAAATCCTGGTAAATGCGTTGCATCAAATTGTGCGTGGCGTCAAACATAGCAACACCGGGTTTAAACGATTGCCGGGCATATGCTTTTATTTCAGGTGTAGCAGCCGTAAAAATAGTTTCAGGTATATATTGGTGTACCTCCAGCCAGGCGGGAGTGGATTGGCGTGCTAATTCTTTAACATCTTCCCAGGAAACATCATGGTATAAATTTATTTCCGGATCCTCCCGCGTAATTTTTTCAATTTCAGAAGAAACGGTAACCGTTAATTTTTTATGCTCCTGCTGTATAGCGAAGTACATGACCTGGTTTCCAAAAAAATCTTCGTATTCATCTTTTACATCAGGCAAAGGGCTGATGGTAACAATAGATTTTCTGCAAACCTGTGTATCAAATGAGCGTGGTATTAACCGGCCTATATTGTGGCAAAGACTAACCGGCTCAAAATAAGTGTAGGTAGTGGTATGTATAACTTTATAGAGCAAAGACTTTAATTTTTTCAGATAGTAACGCCGGCAGAAAATAATTGTTTCTGCGTTTCAGCATGTTTAAAATAGATTTTTGAAACGGCACCGGGTATGGCGAGTAAAACTGTATTCATGTTCGTTAAAAAGCGGTGCAGGTTTTCGTACCTGGATGTTTCATTATCCGGCTTCGCCAGTTCGTCTTTATCTGCCAGTTTAAGTAATGTATATGCTTCCAGTATCAGGCGCTCATGTTCTGCAAGTGTATGGCCGGGTTGTGATTTCGGTAATTGAGAAAGATAGGCTTTCAAACGATCCAGCTGGTAAACAAGTGAACGCGGATTATTGGGATCGAGCAACATCAAATCAAGTACCAGCGGCAATTGAATGTGTGCCCGGTATTTGTAACGATAGTTTACCAGGCTTTCGTTGCTCACCAATACAGATTCCTGCAAATCATATTCGGTTTGGTCGTCATGTTTTTTTACCAGGGTTGAAAGTAACATAGTAATTAATAAAAGGCTTTGCTCCATTTTACGGCCCGTATCGAGCATCACCCATCCTTGTTCGCGCGAAATGCTTTCACGGTTTAAACCAATAAATGCAACGGTAGAAGTAATAAGATTATCCAGCGCACTTAACATGCGGTGATGGCCCGTATGAGCAGCGGAAGCCATCAGCACCCACTCTTCTTCAATACTGCGCAAAACCCTCCACGTGTCGGTAGACCAATGATCCCTGACTGCATATACGGCACGTTTAAAAACAGCCAGGTTGTAACTCAAACTACCCATCCTGTTCCCGTTAAATAAAACATCACGTAATTCTTTCCAGGGGTTTTCAAATTTTTCATCATCGTCATCTGTAAAACCAGGATAGGTGGTTGTAAAATGCGTAAGTGACATTAACAGGTTTTGTTCCGACTGTGTATCGGTATTGTCTGCAAGCAAATTATTTCCTTCTGCAATAAATTGCATAACCGTGCGTAAAAAACGTGCGTTGCCCAGCATGCGTTCTGTGTAGCGGCCCACCCAGAAAAGATTTTCTGCGGTGTGACTGGGTAATGCGCCGCTATGTGCACCAGCATAATTTCTTTCTAATTCTTTACGAACGTTTAACGTACGGCCCGGCTCAGGAGATATGATCCAGGTGTCTTTACTAATGCCACCAAGCTGGTTGGAGATCACAAAATTTCCAAGGTCGGCAGTAGTCCGTGTTAAGCCGCCCGTCATGGCAATATACCCACCGTTATGGCTCACCAAAAAACTTCTGAACAATGCATTGCGCGGTTCTATTCTTCCATTTATTAATGAAGGCGTTGACGAAAAATTAATTTTCTCCTGGCCAACATACAAAGAAGAATGTGCTTTTATCTGTTCTTTTAATTCTGTTATTTGTTTTGCAGATAAAGCGTTTCCATCTACTGAAGTGCTCGGGGTTGAATCTTTATAAATTTTTTTAATTACGAGCGATTGTATATTCTCCAGCACATAATCCATTTGTTCCGGCTGGCCGCACCACCAGGATGCAATCGTTGGCATTATCAATTCTTCGCCCAATAAATGTTTGGCAATATTGTTTAAGAATGGCATCAGGCCCGGGTTTTCCAATACGCTGCTACCAAGCGGGTTGGCAATGCTTACGTTGCCACTGCGGAGAACCTGCAATAACCCGGGAACGCCTAACTGTGAATCTTCTCTCAGTTCCAGCGGGTCACAATAGACGTCATCTACCCTGCGCCATATTACGTCCACCTTTTCAAGACCGCTCAGCGTTTTCAGCCACACATAATTATCTTTCACCATCAAATCATTTCCCTGCACGAGCGTATAACCGAGAAAGGATGCGAGGTAAGAATGTTCAAAATAAGTTTCATTGCTGGGGCCGGGCGTAAGAATTACAATACGCGGATTAGGATTTTTGGCCGGCGCTATTTCACTCAGCGCATTTCTTAATGCATTAAAATAAGTAGAAAGGCGGCGTACTTTTAAGCCATTAAAAAATTCCGGCAGAATACGCGCCATCGCCATCCTGTTTTCAAGTGCATAACCAGAACCGGATGGCGCCTGGGTACGATCGTTTACAATCCATATTCTTCCATCTGCGCTACGGCCTATATCGGCTGCGTAAAAAATAAGATTGCGTTTTCCGGGTTGTTTAATACCGCGGCACTGGCGTAAAAAACCGGCGTGGTTATATACCAACTCCATGGGCAGCAGTCCGAGTTTAATCAATTCCTGGCTACCATAAATATCTTTAAGAATAAGATCGAGCAGGTGTGCGCGCTGGGTCAATCCGGACTCAATTTTTTGCCATTCTTCTTTGTTAATGAGAAAGGGGATGAGGTCTAATTTCCATGGGCGGTTAAGGCCTGCGGGATCATCATAAATATTATAGGTAACGCCATTTTCTTTTAACAACCGCAGCATGTCCTGGTTGCGGTTGATTATTTCGTCATTATCAAGTTTGCTGAACGATTGAAAAAAAGTTTGCCAGTTGGGGCGGGGTTTGCCATCAAGGTCTAATAATTCATCATAAAAATGCGGGATGCTGCTGTAGTGTTCAAAAAGCGCATCCTGTTTTACATCAGGCGTCATGCATACAATTTAGTTCGGTTCAAATCTTTTCGATGGCCGCTATAAAAATAGTAAATAAAAAGGAGTTGAGCAGTAGCTTTTCAGGATGATATGATCGTTTTTATGCAGCCTTGCAGCCGTAAAACAGGTTCTTAAAAAGATAATTAATAATGGTTGAGATCAACCGCAGATAGATAAATAAAACTGGCTAAGTATAAACACGGCGTTTCATGTTACGCACGGTCGCTTTCTGCAACTATTTATTTTTTTAAGTGGATTGTTTTATTGATGCCGATTGCTGTAATTTTAAAGACATAAATAAAACCAGGATGAAGAACAATGCTTGCCTGATCATTTTTATAAGTCTTTTTTTTGGTACGATAAAACTAGATGCACAATTAAGGTTACCATCAATTATTTCATCGGGTATGGTACTGCAACAGAATGATTCCGCTACTTTATGGGGATGGGCATCACCGGGAGAAAAAGTATTCGTAACCACCAGCTGGAACAATCAGCTGGATTCTACTATTACAAGCAATGGCGCCAGGTGGAAACTACAAGTAAAAACGCCTGCCGCCGGAGGTCCCTTCACTATTAATATTGTTGCGCATAATTCCATAAAATTGCAGAATGTAATGATTGGTGAAGTATGGGTCTGTTCGGGGCAATCCAATATGGAATGGAGCTATAATAATGGTGAAAAAGATACGCGTACAGAAATTGCCACCTGCGCTACTAATAATATTCATTTTTTCCAGGTTCCTAAAACAACCGCTGATGCACCACAAGATGATGTAAAAGCAGAATGGGTGGCCTGCGATTCAAACACGCTGAAAAGTTTTAGTTCAGTTGGCTATTTCTTTGGTAAGAAATTACAGCAGCAATTAAATGTGCCCATTGGATTAATCAATACCAGCTGGGGTGGAACGCCTGCCGAAGTATGGACGCCTGCCCAACTGGTAGAAAAAGATGCGCAATTGAAAGCGGCCGCGGCTAAATTAACACCGGCCGCATGGTGGCCGCACCAGCCCGGTTATACCTATAATGCTATGATAGCGCCCTTTACTTCTTATAATATTGCAGGCGCTATCTGGTACCAGGGGGAAAGCAATACAAATACCAATGATACCTACAACAAACTGTTTACGACCATGATTGATGCCTGGCGCATGGCATGGAAAAAAGAATTGCCTTTTTATTATGTGCAGATTGCGCCGTATAAATATGGCAACAATAATGTTGGCGCGCTGTTGCGGGAGGCACAAACGAAAACAATGGAACACCCGAATACGGGTATGGTGGTAATTACAGATTTGATTGATTCAGTCACCAATATTCATCCCTCTCACAAACGGGAAGTTGGTAACCGGTTGGCTAACTGGGCATTGGCTGAAACCTATCAGAAACCGGGGATTGCGTACAAGAGCCCTGTATTTAAAAGCGCCCAACAAAAAAATGGTCGCCTGGAATTGGTTTTTGACAACGCTGCGGGCGGACTGCAAATCAAGGATAAAATAATAAAGGGCTTTTATATTTCAGGTGCCGTTGAAAATTGGAAACCTGCTGAAGGAAAACTTGATAAAGGGAAAATTATACTTTCTAATAAAGAAATAAAAGATCCTATCTATGCCCGTTATGGCTTCGACAATACAACTTCCGGATCTGTTTTTTCTTCTGATGGATTACCGCTAGTTCCGTTCCGGACTGATACCTGGCAGGTGGATCAATCACCTGTAAAATAATTTTGCACCTTAAAAAAGTTTAACACTTCAAAAGGAGAAAAAAAGCATTTGCGATAGTCATTAAAATGCCCGGGTAAGTCAGCTGAAAATAAGACGGCTGATTAAGCTATGCGAAGTTCTTCGTCAATTACATCATTGAAAACGGCCTCGTTTTTTACAACCCATTCAGGCAACGGCTGCTGCACTATTTTCCACACACCATCTTTTTTCATGCGGAACATAATGCGGTTGCCGCGATCATCGCTTACATCTACTGTAAATAACTCATCCTGGAAGCCAGTCAGCTTTCTGAAATTAAACTCGCGGAGGTGGCCATCAGCCTTAATAAGCCTCGTAAACTGTATATTTTTTATAAATTGAATTTGCATAGTAGTAAATTAAAATTTGCGAACATATAAGCCCTGCATTCCATCAAAATTTATGCTAAAATTGGCGCATTCCCGCGTAATTGCTGTTAAAGTTTTGCACATAAGAAACGTGTTTGTCCTATTCTATAACACGGCAAATTTACAGTAATTATCTATTACATCATGAAGTGGTCATCATTTCGGCCGATTGTTCCTCGACTTCTTCTGTGCTGGCGCGATAACGGATGATGCGCCGGCCAATCATTACAATAATAAAACTCAACAATGCACAGCAGGCCATCACCCCGGTCATAGGCAACGCGGTGTGGTTATGTAAAACACTTACGATTGCAGAAGTTAGTGCGCCAATACTCATTTGTATTCCCCCCATTAAGGCAGATGCACTACCGGCATTTTTGCTAAAAGGAGCCATAGATAATGCAGACGCATTTGGAAATGTAAAACCCTGGCAGCAAAGAAAAATGAAAATAAAAAAGATGGTGCTGAATAGTTCAAGCACGCCTGTGGCGGTGCCAATAAATAAGAGCAAACCGGTGATGGTTTGGCAAAGCAATGCGTACTTAATAATTTGTGCGCTTTCAAAATTTTTTAGCAGTACACTATTCAGCTGACTGGCTCCTATCAAACCCATGGCAATTAAAGCAAATATCCATCCGTATTGTTTTTCACTTACATGAAACAACTCCATAAAGACATAGGGCGAGCCGGCGATATACGCGTACAAGCCGGCAGAAGCGACCGCACCGGTAAAAGCGAATGTATAAAATTGTGGCTCTTTTAAAACCGCGCGAAAGTTTTTAATAATGGAAACGGGCTTGAGTGAAAGTGTTGTATCCGGCTGCTTCGTTTCCGGCAAGGCATAATAGATGGTAGCCAATATGCCCGCTACCATAATAGTTAGTATGATAAAAATGTATTTCCATCCAAAAGCTGCCGTAACATAACCGCCAAGCGTAGGAGCGATAAGTGGCGAAACACCTACTACCAGCATGAGTAAAGAAAATATTTTAGCGTTGTCTTTTACCGCAAAAATATCTCTCACCATTGCCCTCGATGCAACCATCCCTGCGCAACTGCCTAACGCCTGCAGAAAGCGCAATAAAATTAATGCGTTTACAGACGTACTCATTGCGCAACCAATTGATGTAAACAAATAAATGGTAAGGCCGGTATACAACGGGCGTTTGCGGCCAAACCTGTCCAGCAGCGGCCCATAAATAAATTGCCCGGCAGAAATACCAATAAAGAAACTGGAGAGTGATAATGAAACATTTCCAACAGTGCTGTGCAGATCTTTAGCGATGGCCGGAAAAGCAGGCAGGTACATGTCAATGGAAAACGGGCCTATTGCAGAAAGCAGCCCTAAAACAAATATATAATAAGAGGTTCTCTTTGTGTTTCCAGACATAGATTTTGTAAAACTATCTATTTTAACAATGCATAACTTGGTATTGCTATGTACAGACCCTATTTTTAGGCATAAAATTCAATTATGAGATATATTTTCTTTCTTGTTTGTCTGTTGCCGTTGTGCTCATGGGCGCAGGATTGCAAACTTAAAAAAGGGCAGGATGATATTACCAGCAAACCAACCCTTAGTACTGGTTTTATTGATCTGGCGGGAACTACTTTATCGGTTGATGTAACCACTAAACAAATTGATTTTTTCTTTGTGCTGGATAATCATAATGTTAAATGCCTCGATGAAGAAACAGAACTGACTTTTATGTTTGAAGGAGGTAAGTTGAAATCCGAATTTCGAAACAGCGGATCGATGAATTGCGATGGCGTATTTCATGTTATTTTTAAAAATTCTGCCTATACGCCTTCGCCATTGCAAAAGCTGGGCGCAAAAAAAATCCTTGCAATTCAAATTAAAACCACCAATCCGAAACCGTTTGTTATAAGCCTTAGTGCCGATCAGCAGTTAATGTTGCAGAATACAATTAATTGCATCATTAAAGAAGCGAAGACTGTCTTGTAAGGTGGTTGGTGAGTAGTAAGTATTATTGCAAGCTGGCGCAAGTGTGTTCAACGGTTGGCTAATGCATGATTGTATTTGATGAGAGATAGTTGAACCAACTTGTGCCGGAATAATTGCTGCTATCAGTATAAGTTGTTTTGCAGGCTGTAAATTCTGATAAAAACTGTACCAAAAGGGAGCAAAAAACTTTGCGCCAGGTTCTTACCTTTTAAGAATCTATAACAGCAATCCTTCAAACAAAAAATATTTAATTTGAATATCAATATCACACCCGCTTTATGAAAAAAGGATTGCTCTTCACAACGTTTTTATTTTGTTTGATCTGCGCAACCGCGCAACAAAATAACTTGCAGGGCTGGCATGTAAAAGATAAAACGAAAGACGGATATTATGGTATCAGTCTTGAACAAGCCTATCAATTTTTAGCTGCAAAAAAAATAAAAAGTACCACTGTAATTGTTGGTGTACTCGATAGTGGAATTGACACTGCCCACGAAGATCTGAAACCTGTACTCTGGACAAACAGTAAAGAAATACCCGGCAACAATAAAGATGACGATGGCAATGGTTTTGCTGATGACGTACATGGCTGGAATTTTTTGGGAAACCCGGATGGGAGAAATGTAACAGAAGCCAGCAGTGAATGGATTCGTGTGTACTGGAGATATAAAGATAAATATGAAGGGAAAAATATACAAACCGATAGCCTTTCCCCGGCACAGCACTATGAATATACGATGTGGCAAAAAGCGCGCAGTGGGGTAGTTGGCCAGGGAATGAATGAAGAAGATTTAAACAAGTTGGGAAAGTTTCTACAAAATGTGGTTTTTTGCGATAGTGTGATGAAACAAAATTTTGCTGGTAACGGGTACACACAAAAAGATCTGGCTGCCTATAAACCAAAGACGGATTTAGAAAAAAATATAAAGGGGTTTCTCACGGAAGTTTTTAAACAAACTACATCGCCGGAATTAAAAAATGACGTTTTAATAAATGATATAAAAAATTATGCAGCGGGTGAAGAACATAAGGCGACAGCAGATAAGGTGCCTCCTGAAAAATACCATTTAGAGATTACAGGCGATGATGAAACCAATTTGCTCACCACGCACTATGGCAGCACAGATATTGAAGCCGGTACAGCAGATCATGGTACGCATGTATCGGGTATTATTGGTGCAGTACGAAATAATGGTATGGGGATGGACGGAATTGATGACAATGTAAGAATAATGATGGTGCGCACTGTTCCTGAAAGCGACGAATATGACAAGGATATTGCACTTGGCATACGGTACGCTGTTGACAATGGCGCGAAAATTATCAGCATGAGTTTTGGTAAAAGTTTAAGTCCGGATAAAAAATTTATAGACGATGCGGTGCGTTATGCGGCCAGCAAAGACGTATTACTTGTGCAGGGCGCCGGTAACAGTAAAAGAAGTATTGATGCGTATGATAATTTTCCCAATCCAAAATATTTTCTTACTGATTCAATTGCTTCCAACTGGATTACGGTAGGGGCCAGTGATGCAAAAGGAATGGCCGCCGTTTTTAGTAATTATGGCGTAAAGGCGGTAGATGTTTTTGCGCCTGGCGTTGCTATTTATTCAACTTTTCCGGGTAATAAATATGTATCGCTGGACGGTACCAGCATGGCTACGCCAGTAGTAAGCGGATTGGCTGCGCTTCTTCGCAGTTACTTTCCGCAACTTACCGCTGAAGAGGTTAAAAAAATAATTGAGCAAAGCGTTGTAATGCCTGCTGAAAAAACATTGAAGCCGGGTTCATCCGAGAAAGTAATGATGAATGAACTTTGCAAAAGCGGCGGCATTATAAATGCATTTAATGCAGTAAAGCTTGCCGCAG
>JBDUAY010000372.1:0-5888 GCA_040004415.1 Bacteroidota bacterium
TGGCTGGAATACCTGAAGCCATATGTTGACACACAGTTTACAGATCCGTATGGTACTGCTGTAGGTGTAATAAATCCAAACGCGTCTTTTAAGGTTGTAATAGAAGCGCATGCTGATGAAATTAGCTGGTTTGTCAATTACATTAACAATGAAGGATTGCTTTATCTTAAGCGCAATGGAGGCGTTGATCACCAGATAGCGCCTGCACAACGCGTTTTTATTCATGGTAAAAAAGGAGCTGTGCCCGCTGTTTTTGGATGGCCTGCTATTCACACCCGATTGGGCAATCCCGATGCAAAAGAGCAGCAACCAAAAGTTGACAATCTATTTCTTGATTGTGGCGCAAGAAACAAAAAAGAAGTGGAGGCATTGGGCGTACATATTGGCGCAGTAGTTACGTACCAGGATGGCTTTGCTGAACTGGCCCATGATTATTACATAGGCCGCGCATTTGATAACCGTGTAGGGGGGTTTATGATTGCAGAAGTAGCAAGATTGCTGAAAGAAAATAAAAAGAAATTGCCGTATGGTTTATATGTTGTAAATGCTGTACAGGAAGAAGTGGGACTACGCGGCGCCGAAATGATAGCCAGGCGCATCAGGCCAAATATTGCTATCATCACAGACGTAACACATGATACATCTACCCCGATGATCAATAAAATTATAGAAGGCGATGTAAGTTGTGGCAAAGGACCTTCGCTTGCTTTCGGACCAGCGGTACACAATAAATTGCTGGATATTGTGCAGCATGTAGCGGGGAAATCAAAAATACCAGTGCAAATGAGAACAGTTAGCCGAAGCACGGGAACTGATACAGATTCATTTGCCTATGCCAATGATGGTTGTCCTTCTGTGCTGATTTCTATTCCGCTGCGATACATGCATACTACTGTGGAAATGCTTCATAAAAATGATATAGAAACGACAATTGAACTAATGTATGAAACTTTGTTAACTTTAACACCTCAGACAAACCTGAGTTATTTGTAATGCCTTTTTTCCTTTTATACATAGACCCGGGCAGCGGCAGTTACCTCATACAGGTGATTATTGCGGCTGTGTTGGGTATTATGTTTTATTGAAAAACATCTGGCTGAAGATAAAAATGTTTTTTGGAGGAAGAAAAAAAGACCGGCAGCCCGGTAACCAGGAGGGAGCATGATCAACTATAAAAAGCACCCTGCATCTTACCAGGACCCGGCAGGGTTTATATTTGAATGTGAAGGAGACGTTTACCGCCAGGTAAATAAGGTCTATGCAGAAAATCATGAACTGCTGATGAAAAGCCGCTTGTATGATTTGCTGATAAAAAAAAATACTGTCACATGCTGAAGTAAATAAAAACTTTACGGATGATACACAATAGTATGTTCTAAATAAATATTTTAACCAGCAGCTGCAATTGCTGCCCCATAATAAAATTTTTATTAACGATTCTTCGGGGTTAATAATGGATGAATGTTTGTTGTGCTGTGTACTGATAATATTGACGGGCTTATATAACCGGGTGATGTGTTTGCGGTCCGTCGGGAAAACACTGCGTTTAGAAGACAGATAAGGGATAGCGCGGGGATTTTTGATGTACAAATTCCATTTTAGAATATTTGTTTGTTTTAAGTAGGTTTGCTTTAAATAAGATTTTTATGGAACACCTGATAAACAGAGGCCACACGAAGGAAGAAATTTCAGCGATATACAATACGCCACTATTAGAATTGATATATAAGGCGGCCACTGTTCACCGTGAGTACCAGGATACATCTGAAGTACAAATATGTACATTGCTTTCTATTAAGACAGGTGGCTGCAGTGAAGATTGCGCTTATTGTCCGCAGGCGGCGCGGTATAATACAGGTGTTAACGTACAAGCGCTGATGCAGACAGAAGAAGTAATGGAATATGCAGCCAAAGCAAAAGCGGCGGGCTCTACCAGGTTCTGTATGGGCGCTGCATGGCGCGAGGTACGTGATAACCGTGATTTTGATCGCGTTATTGAAATGGTGAAAGGCGTAAATACACTGGGCATGGAAGTTTGCTGTACCATGGGCATGCTTACTGAAACACAGGCACAAAAATTACACGATGCGGGTTTATATGCCTATAATCATAACATTGATACTTCTGAAGAACATTACACAGATATTATTACAACAAGAACGTATAACGACCGCTTGCAAACGTTAAGTAATGTACGAAATGCCGGCATCAGTGTTTGCAGTGGTGGCATTATTGGTTTGGGTGAAACGCACGAAGACCGGATTGGAATGCTGTATACGCTTTGCAATCTTCCCAAACACCCGGAGAGTGTACCCATTAACGCATTGGTAAGAGTAAAAGGAACGCCGCTCCAGGATAATGAAAAAGTTGATATATGGGATATGGTTCGTATGATTGCTACTGCGCGTATTATTATGCCGCAGACAATGGTTAGATTAAGTGCCGGAAGAACCGAGATGAGTGTAGCGGAGCAGGCTATGTGCTTTATGGCAGGCGCCAATTCTATTTTTGCGGGCGATAAATTACTTACCACGCCCAATCCTTCTTTTGACGACGATATGGCTATGTTTAATTTACTTGGACTTCAGCCAAGAGAAGCCTTTAAGCAGGCGAAAAATGAGCCGGTGGATTTATACAGCAATGCGTAACCGGTTTTTTCACAAATAAGCCGGTATTCTTTGAGCTTCATTGCAGATATACTGGCGGCCCTCATATACATGCATGATGGCCTCAAACACCTCCTGGTAGGGTGAATTTTTTGTTACATAAGCCGATGCCCCGGCCTGCAACATCCGTTTAACATAAATAGCCTCCATATGAATAGACATGGCAACTATTTTTATATTGGGGTAAAGCCGTGTAATAGTTTCCGTAGCCTCAATACCATTTATTGGCTCCATATTAATATCCATCAAAAATACATCGGGCGAAAAGTTCCTGGCAGCTTCAATTGCTTCTTGTCCGTTGCGGCATTTTGCTACCACTTCAAAAGCTTTATTGGTTGATAAAATAAATTGCCATGTTTCCCTTACCTGGTGGTGATCGTCAACAAGCGCTATTTTAATCATTGACCTGAAATATTAAGTATAAAATGGAAAATATATTATTTTTAATAGAATTGTTTATATGGCAAGTGGTTCGTTGAATTTTTCCAACATAGAACAACCGTAGAATGCATGTTGTAACAGTAAATTTATTCAACTAAAATGACAATTTAAAAAGTGATTACAATTAATTATTTTTTTCTTTCCTTTAATATTTTGTAAGGCTTTACTTGTATTAACACTTGCGTTAATTTAATCATAGAAAAACAAGTTTAAGCCGAGTTGATTATAAGCGGTGTTGTTTTGATAATGATTACGTGCATACCTTATCTGTATTTTGTTAAACAAAACGCCTGCACCTATAGACAAGCCTGTAAATCCATTAGCAGTATTTGATATTACGAGTTCTTTATGCAGCAGATAATTATAAGCAACTGTTAATTCTATTTTATTGCCAACAAATACCTGGCTGCTCACTATCAAATGCCTGAAGACTTTATCAAGCGTAAAATCTTTTCCGCCGCTATCCTGGCTAAAACCATTGCTGTTATTAAAAGCAGTATCATTATACATAATATTAAACTGGTGCAGGTGATGGGCTGTCACAGAAAATTGAACGGGTGCCCGGGCCAACCTTTTGGTAAATCCAGCCTGAACATCAAATGGTAAATCATCTCCGCGCGAATTCATATACTTTTTTAACTGGGTGCCCATATTCTTCACCACAAATGAGATTTGAAACAACCTTGCCGTGTCATAGTAAGAAATTCCTATATCGATCGCGATTGCATTTGAGCGGTAAATTCCATAATTGGAGCTGATGAATTTAAGGGTGATGCCATAGTACCATTTTTCAGCATATTTCCTGGAAGCTTCAATCTGTGCGGCATAATCTGTGGGATGGAATGAACCATACATGTTACCGGATGCATCTGTTTGAGGGATCGTTCCATAGTCCATAAAATGTACACCCGCCGCAAAATTGGTTTTCCATGTATCGTAATGATATGCAAAAAGACTGTGGTAATTTTTCACGCCGGCATACATATTATTAAAGGATACATGCAGTTGTTCATGCATATCATCCCTCAATAAAGACGGATTGTTGAATGCCATGCCCGCATCATTTGTAATGGTTGAAATATTAATGCCGCCCAGGGCAGACAATTGCGGTGTATTGGGCAGGCTTAAAAAATTATAGGCAGCGTTGCCGCCCAATGTTTGTGCGGCGGACATACAATACAGGCTCAGGGATGCCGTGCACGCAAAAAGATATTTTATGGCTGTAAGTGCCGGGCTTTTCATTGAACAGCAATCTACCGTGAAAATCTGAAATAGAAAAGAATTGCTGATGGCGGAATTTTGGAATTTTGAGATTCGTTTTGCCAGTTACATCAAAGGAGTCTTTAAAACGAAACATCACTACACCCTACATTGTTGCTATAAAAAATAATCCCCCATAGAAATGAGGGATTATTTTTTCTAAACCTTAAAACAACCAACATAAAAAAGTTATACGGCCTGATAAGAAGACTGTACTTTATTTATAAAAGGTTGCAAGCGAATATGTTTTGCAGATTAATTAACAAGTGCCAAATCGAGCACCTGCTGCATTGTTTTAACATAATGAAATTTCACACCTTTAATAAATGTGCTGTCTATTTCCTGCACATCTTTTTCATTTTGCCAGCAGAGGATTATTTCCTTTAATCCCGCGCGCTTTGCCGCCAGCACTTTTTCTTTAATGCCACCTACCGGCAAAACCTGTCCACGCAATGTGCTTTCGCCCGTCATTGCCAAATAGGGCTTAACCCGCTTGCCGGTAATGGCCGATGCTATTGCCGACATCATGGTGATACCCGCGCTGGGCCCATCTTTCGGTACCGCTCCTTCAGGCACATGTATGTGAATATTATTCTTCATAAACACCTGTGGATCTATATTTAGTTTTTTCGCGTTCGATTGTAAATACGTTAATGCAGTAGAGGCACTTTCTTTCATTACATTACCCAAATTACCGGTAAGTTTCAAGTCGCCTTTACCTTCGCTCAGGCTGGTTTCAATAAAAAGAATATCGCCACCAACATATGTCCATGCCAGACCAACGGCTACACCAGCCATATTAGCTGTTTTATATATTTCATTGCTGTAGCGCGGCTTGCCTAAAATTCTTTCTACATCGCCATTGGCAAGTGTCGGTTTTAATTTTCCTTTCATGGCAAACTCTTTGGCCTGGTTACGCATCATGGATGCCAGCTGCCGGTCCAGTTCACGCACGCCGCTTTCGCGCGTATAATCTTCAATTACTTTTTCCAGTACTTTATCGCTGATCTTAAAATTCATTTTTGTAAGGCCATGTAAATCTTTTTGCCTCGGTACCAGGTGGCGCTTGGCTATTTCTATTTTTTCTTCTACGGCATAACCACTCAAATCAATTATTTCAAGCCGGTCTCTTAAGGCAGGTTGTATGTTAGCAACGTTATTGGCAGTGGCAATAAACAATACTTTGCTTAAATCATATTCCAGTTCAAGGTAATTATCGTAGAACGTGTGATTTTGTTCGGGGTCGAGCACCTCCAGCAACGCAGACGATGGATCACCCCGGTTATCGTTACCTACTTTATCAATCTCATCCAGTATCATTACCGGGTTACCCGATTTTATTTTTTTGAGGGATTGAACAATCCTGCCGGGCATAGCGCCGATGTATGTTTTGCGATGACCGCGTATTTCACTTTCATCGTGCAGGCCACCCAAACTCAGGCGAACATATTTTCTGCCGATAGCGTGCGCAATGCTTCTTCCCAGTGAAGTTTTACCGATACCGGGAGGCCCAACAAAACA
>JBDUAY010000373.1:0-5870 GCA_040004415.1 Bacteroidota bacterium
ATCACCGCACTTCAAAATACTAAATAGCCTGCTTAAATATTGAATAACCCCCGTATAACTTGCAGGGGCTTTTTTATTACTGCTTTTTTATCTAATTTCAACAGGGTGATATTACTGCGCTGTTCCTGTGTGATTTACTAAAACAGCTTATACTGAGTGGTAATGTTTACAGAATAATACCCGCGATTAAAAAAACAGTTAACGATTGTAATATGGAGCCTAAACGATTATTTGATTGTATTGAATACCACCTTAACGGTAAGCCATTGCCGGATATGCTGGCGGCCAAAGAGAATGGTAAGTGGCGCAGCTACAGCACACAAGAGGTAAGAGATATTGTAAATAAGCTGGCTGCAGGGTTGCTTGATATGGGTGTTGATTGCGGGGATATGACGGATTCCGGCCGTGATAAAATTGCCATCCTATGCAAAAACAGGCCCGAATGGATCATGCTTGATTTGGCTGTGCAACAAATTGGCGCGGTACTCGTGCCGGTTTACCCAACCATCAATGTAAACGAGCTTGAATTTGTACTGAATGATGCACAGGTGAAAATGATCTTTGTGAATGATGAAGACGGCTATAATAAAGTGATGAGTATTAAAGACAGGCTTCCATCTGTAAAAGAAATATTTTCTTTTGAACATGTAACCAATGCGCGGCACTGGAGAGAAGTAATCAATGCCGCTACGCCAGAATCCATTAATAATATTGGTGTCATCGCTGCAAAAGTAAAGTATGAAGACCTGGCTACCATTATTTATACATCAGGTACCACGGGCACGCCCAAAGGGGTTATGCTTAGCCATAAAAATATCCTGAGCAATGTTATAGCATCGCTGCCATGCTTTCCGCCGGGAGAAAATTTAAAAGCGCTTAGCTTTTTGCCGCTCAATCATATTTTTGAAAGAATGTGCAGCTACCTGTATTTATTCAAGGGCACAGCTATTTATTATGCAGAAAGCCTGGACTCCATTGGTGAGAATTTGAAAGAAGTAAAACCCAGCATATTTACAACGGTTCCGCGCTTGCTGGAAAAAGTGTACGACCGGATAATGGCAAAAGGCAATGAGCTAACCGGAACAAAAAGAAAACTTTTTTTTTGGGCACATTCACTTGCGGAAAAATTTGAGATCAATCAAAACCAGGGCATGTGGTACAATATGCAGCTGGCCATTGCCAACAAACTTATTTTTAGTAAATGGCGGGAAGGCCTGGGTAATAATTTGTTGTGCATTGTTAGCGGCGGTGCGGCATGCCAGGTGCGGTTGATTCGCATTTTTACAGCAGCAAAAATCCCGGTGATGGAAGGATATGGCTTAACGGAAACCTCGCCTGTAATCAGTGTAAATCGTTACGAAACAGTGGATAGAAAATTTGGAACCGTTGGCCCTTTAATTGATGAGGTGGAAGTAAAAATAGCAGAGGATGGGGAGATAATGTGCAAAGGGCCAAATGTAATGATTGGTTATTACAAAAGGCCTGACTTATCCGCAGAGGCTATGGTTGATGGCTGGTACGCCACGGGTGATATCGGTATGTTTGATGGACGATTTCTGAAGATCACGGATAGAAAAAAAGAATTGTTTAAAACGAGTGGTGGTAAATATGTAGCGCCGTTGCCAATCGAAAATAAATTAAAAGAATCTGTTTACGTTGAACAGGTAATGGTAGTAGGATCAGAACAGAAATTTGTAGGCGCGCTGATTGTTCCATCATTTCCTAATTTGAGGGATTGGTGCAAACAAAATAACATCACATACATAACTGATGAAGAAATTATCCGCCAGCCTGCTGTCATAGCCATGTTTAAAGAACTGGTGGAAAGTTTTAATAAATTTTTCAATCACGTAGAGCAGATTAAAAAATTTGAATTGCTGCAGCATGAATGGAGTATTGATACCGGCGAAATGACACCCAAAATGAGCATCAAAAGGAAAGTGGTATTGGAAAAATACAGGGATGCGATTGAAAGAATTTATGCTTAGTTATTCTGAATTTTAAATTTTTTATTTTCAATTGTTCTTGCAACAGTGGTTACTAAATTAGTAGATATCTCATATCAAATAGGCAAAAATTATGACGGCCCGAAGTTGATTTCGGGCCGTTCAATTCAAATTATATTATAAAATATAATTTAAAATAGCATTATGGTGCCACTGCTTCTTGCTGCTGCCTGTTCTCCAGCAAATCTCTGTCAGGAATAGAAATATCAGTCAGTTTAACTTTACCTCTTTCTCTTCTGATGACCCTTGAAAACAGGGAGATTTCCTTATCAAACAAAAAACGAAAAAATAATTTAGTCCAGGAAGTGTGGTATTGTAAACTGTTATAGAAGCTACCTGCATTTTTTCTTATTTGCGGCAACCTGTTCCAGGGCACAGAAGGAAAGTCATGGTGCTCATTGTGATAGCCAACATTAAACGCAACCGTATTTAGTACGCCGTAATAGCTGTGTGTTTCCTGTTCTTCACCGCTGGTAAGATAATGTTCCTGTATCCAGCGTGCACCCAACGGATGCAGGCCAATCGAAAAAAAGAAGCTAAACAGTAAAAACATAATTGCTTTTACACCAAAGAACCAGCAAATGGCAAAAATAAAAACAAATTGTAAAGCAAAATTAGTTGCTACCCAAATATCAAACGGTTTGATTTCTTTTAATCGTGAAATACGGAAAAGTTGAAAAATTGGATAGAATAACAACCATAATACTTTACCGATAAAGTAATTATTGATCAGTTTCGCTTCCCATTTATTTGGCAAATCGGCATCCAGTTCATGTATACCCTGGAAAGAGTGGTGTTTAATATGATATCGTTCAAAAGAAATGGAGCTTGGAAAAAGTTGTGGAAGATTCGCTATCATGCCCGCCCAGCGGTTAGCAGCCCTGTTTTTAAACAGCAAATGATGCGCACATTCATGAATCATCACAAATAAGGCGTGGTCTGCAAACGCGCCTAATAAATAAGCGGCGCCAACTACCAGCCACCAGGATTGCTCTCTCAATGCCCAGGCCATAATAACCTGGAAAGCGACAATCCCTATAATTACAAACACTGTATTTGGATTTTTACCAATCAGCTGCCGCATCTCGGGATGCTGTTGTAAAATCTGCTTGGTACGGGCGCGGTGCGGCTCCTGTTTTCCTGAATGTACAAAGTCGGTTTTCCTGATCATATTCTTAGTAGTATGCTTAGAAAAGTAGCTAAGATAGCGATATAAATTCATAGCAGGTTGCCATAAAATAAGCAATTGATAAATAAGCGCTTACGCAGGCGGGCGACCCCACAATCACTATACAATCCAGAAAGTAAATCAGTTCATTTTTATCTTGTTATTTTATTCATACAAACCAAAAAAAGCTGCCCGGAACAGGCAGCTTAGCTATAATTATTTAAGGTGTGTTAGTGCTTATCAATGCCTTCCACCGCGGTTGCCGCCTCCTCCTCTGGCCCCGCCACCTCCAAAAGCACTCCTGGGGGCATTATGCACCGGTAGCCGGCTTACATTTTGCATTTGTTGCATATGCTGCATAACAGGTTTGTCGTCTGCGGCACTCAACGGTGTCCTGGTGTTATCATTAACCCTTCTGAATTCACGGGGTTGCGGTTGCTGAACCTGTGGCCGGTATACAACTATTTGATTCCCTTCATGTTTTACCTGGTTTATATTTTTTACTTCTTTTAATGAAACAGGATTTATTTTCTGATTGGTATATCTTTCTACTTCATTTAATGCAGGTCCTTTTGAATAGAACAGGTTGTGTACGTGTGTACTATTAAAATTATTAATGATGGAAATATGACTGGTAATATTTCCCGCTTCCTGCTGATTCAATAAAGAATGAGATATATCCCTGTCGTAAATATGCGCGCGATCACAAACGTTCCAGTAAAATGAATGGGGTCTCCAGGAAGAAAATTGCAAACCGGCATTTACCCCGGGCATAAGCGGTGCCCAGGCATAATAATTATCCGCACTGCCCCATGTTACCCAGGCCGGAGACCAATCGTATCCCGGTACCCATAACCAGCCATAAGCATCATCATACATCCATCTGCCATAGTGAAACGGCGCCCAGCCCCAACTGTAATTAGAAGCCCATTCCCATCCTTCATCAGAATATGCCCAATAGCCATTGGTGGCATAGGGTCTGAAGTCTCCGTCAATGCGTGGGTTCCATACGTGGCCATAGCCTGGATAGTCTATCCAGGTGCCATAGGGAGAAAGGTCGTCATAGAAATCCTGGTAAGTAATGGTACCCGAGGCAGGTGCGGCATCATCTTGCGCCATTGCTTTATTTCCGGCGGAAAAAAGTAAGATAGTTGCTACAATTAAAGTGCAGCTATAGTGTACTATTTTTTTCATTTTTATTTATATTAATTGTGCTTTGGTAAAGTTGATACAAATACAGCGCTCTTTTATTACTGCTCTTTCAAAAGGCAAAACCTATCGGCGAAACGATACGGTATTTTGTTATCTTTTCAATAACGTTCAGGTAAACCGTTTCTTATAACTAAAGAATAACATTTAAATCTTGCATTTTTAGGTGTTAACTTTCAATGAATATTTACTTTAAATATTAAAATAGCGTGAGCAGCGATATAGTACAGCAGATAAAAGATGCTAATAAAGACAGGCAGAGACGTCCGCTTGAAATTAAATACAAAGCAATGGCGGAAAGCCCCTTTCGTTTTTTCAGGGGAACGTGCCAGCTGTTCTACGCGGAACTTTTTAAGCAATATCCATTCCCTGTTTCTCCTGCAATATGGGCCTGCGGCGATTTGCATATCGAGAATTTTGGAAGCTACAAAGGCAGCAACAGGCTGGTTTATTTTGACATGAATGATTTTGACGAGGCATTGCTTGCCCCGGCTTTATCAGAAATTTGCCGGTTGGCGGCCTCGGTACAAATAGCCGCTGCTGAATCAAAATTTTCTAGAAGGAAAAAAGATAGTTTGGTTAGCACATTACTTCATTCTTACCGGGATACACTCAAAAAAAATAAATCAATCGTAATAGAACGGGGAACCGCCCGCGGCTTTATAAAAAAGCTGGTTACAAAAGTGGCAGAAAGAAAAGAAATGGATTTGGTTAGAAAAAGAACAGATGAGATTAAGCCGGAAAAACTTTTGATGACCGACAGAATGTTTCCGCTGGAAAAATCAGAAAAAAAATCAATTATCAGCGCTTTCAACACCTGGCTGGCAGACAATGCACACGATAATGTTAAAGCAATAGATGCCGCTTTTCGTATAGCCGGTACCGGTAGTATTGGTGTAAAACGATACATTTTGCTGGTAGCGTACATTCATAATACGCGGAAGAAATTATTAATTGATGTAAAAGAAGCGATGCCACCTGCGTCCCGTGCTTACGTCAATTTAGTGCAGCCCGCCTGGCAAAATGAAGCAGAACGGGTTATTGCTGTACAGGAAATGATGGAACATGTTTCACCCGCATTTCTATCGTCTTTTCAGCACAATGAAAACTGGTTTGTTGTAAAGGAGTTGCAGCCTACGGCAGATAAAGTAAATCTTTTTCAAACAATTAAACAACCAGATCACATGGATAATTATCTTGCCGATCTTGGCATGCTCACCGCATCCGGGCAATTGCGTAGTAGCGGGCGTCATGGATCGGTAACCGCGGATGAATTATCTCATTTTGCTGCAGACGATAGTTGGGTATACATTTTAACTGAATGGTCAGGGCAATATGCGGAGCAGGTAAAACAGGAATACGCGGTGTACAAAGAAGCGTGGCAGGATGGTGCTTTTATATAATAAGATCAGCAATGTGAAATCAGCTGGTCTGAAAGGAAATAAATTATAACTACTAACAGCTATGAATACTGAAATACTGATACA
>JBDUAY010000048.1:0-19748 GCA_040004415.1 Bacteroidota bacterium
CGTTTCGCTGACCGAGAATGAGGGCATTGTCGGCGAGGTGGAGGGTATAGTTGAGTATTTGATTGATTGAAAAGTTGATTGGTTGAAAATCCGCCATGTTATAAATTTTTTCTCGGATATGTAATGCAGCCATTGAGTAATCGCGCTGGCTTATCAATATTTTTTGTCCGTGCTTTCTTCCATACTTCCAATTTAGTAAAGCGCTGGTGCGCCTTTTCATTCATAAGTAAAGGTTTAGGTTTGTTACAATGTAGTTATCAACCTATTCAACCAATCAACAGATTAATTTTTAAGCCCTCACATATGTTCCAATTCATCGGGTAATATATAAAAATCAGGATGCCTGTACACCTTATCATTGGCAGGATCATATAAACTTTCTGCTTCGGCGGGGTTAGAAGCATGTATATATTTTGATTCTACGGCCCAGATACTGATGCCTTCCTGCCGCCTGGTATAAACGTCGCGCGCATTTTCAATCGCCATTTGTGCATCCGCTGCATGCAAACTTCCAACATGTTTGTGATCCAACCCTTGCTTACTGCGGATAAACACTTCCCAGAGCGGCCAGGCGTTCCTTACCAATTCTGCAGGAGAAACAGGTTGCACGCTTTCCTTGTTTTCTTTATCACCATAATCTCCGTAGTAATATTTTCTTATGAAATCTTTCATAACAATTTGGTTTAATATTTATCGCACCATTTCTATATTTCTTTCAGCATTGTTTCTGCTTCTTTTCCTATCTGCATATTTTGCGGCGGCTTCTCTCACCCACGCGCCTTCTTCGTGTGCTTTTATTCTTGCTGCAAGCCTCTCTTTATTACAGGGCCCATTGCCATTGATTACGTTTTTAAATTCTTCCCAATCAATTGCTCCGTAATCGTAGTGCTGCGTTACTTCATTCCATTTTAAATCAGGGTCAGGAATAATCATATTCAATATTTTTACCTGCTCTGCGCACATATCTACAAAACGCTGTCGTAGTTCGTCATTGCTAAACCGTTTAATTTTCCAGCGCATGCTTTGTGCGCTGTTAGGAGATGCATCGTCGCCCGGACCAAACATCATCACACTTGGCCACCACCACCGGTTAATGGCATCCTGGCACATGGCTTTTTGTTCTTCGCTGCCCTTGCTCAGGGTCAATAAAATTTCAAAGCCCTGCCGTTGATGGAAACTCTCTTCTTTGCAGATTCTTACCATCGCCCGCGCATACGGCCCATGCGAGCAGCGGCAAATTGGTACCTGGTTAATAATCGCGGCGCCATCAACCAGCCAGCCAATGGCACCCATATCTGCCCAGCTAAGCGTTGGATAATTAAAGATGGAAGAATATTTTGCTTTGCCACGATGCAATTGTTCAATCATTTCATCGCGACTGATGCCAAGCGTTTCCGCTGCACTATATAAATACAACCCATGTCCTGCCTCATCCTGTACTTTTGCTATCAGTGTTGCTTTGCGTTTTAATGTTGGGGCACGGCTAATCCAATTGCCCTCCGGCAGCATACCTACAATCTCGCTGTGTGCATGCTGACTGATTTGCCTGATAAGCGCTTGCCGGTATTTATCCGGCATCCAGTCTTTCGGCTCAATGCGGATATCTTTATCAATCTTATCCTGGAAAATTTCTTCCAATTTGGCTGCATACATAGTGGGAAATTTTGCTCTTTCAAAGATAAAATTTTTTTGCTCAACTACTAACAATTGTTAGTTCACATTTTAACGCGCAAAATTGCTCTTTAACTAAATAAATAGCGAAATTGCTGATCCTTAAGAATGTTACCGTATGAAAAAATTTGCCCTTTGCGTTTTAGTGTTTGGTTTTATTGTATTTACCAGCAGCCGTTGCAAAAAAAGCAGTGACACTTCAACACCACCGCCTGTTACGCCAACAGGAACCAACGATATGGATTTCTGGCTTACAAAAAGCGATCAGTCTGTATTACTTCAGAAACAAAACACCACGCTTTCTTTTGGTACGGTTGCCAGCACCAATCCGGTTATCACGGTCGATACCACTACTACATTTCAAACAGTTGATGGCTTTGGCTATACACTTACCGGTGGAAGTGCGTCATTAATAAATGCGATGGCGGCAGCAGATAAGGCAAATTTGTTACAGGAACTGTTTGGCAGCGGATCTACCTCTATTGGTATCAGCTACCTGCGCGTTAGCATTGGCGCATCAGATTTAAATGCTACGGTATTTTCATATGATGATATGCCTGCCGGGCAAACAGATACTACCCTGGCCAACTTTAGTTTGGCAAATGATAAAGAAACGGGTACCGGTTTGATACCATTGCTGAAACAGATCCTGGCAATTAATCCAAACATAAAAATTATTGCCACCCCATGGAGCCCACCTGTGTGGATGAAAGATAACAATAGTACCGTAGGCGGCGGATTGCAAACAATTTATTACAGCGTGTATGCTCAGTATTTTGTAAAATATATCCAGGCAATGAAAACAGAAGGTATTACGGTTACTGCCGTTACACCGCAAAACGAACCATTAAACCCGGGCAATAATCCAAGTCTGCAAATGATAGCCACGCAGGAGCGTGATTTTATTAAAAACAATCTGGGTCCTGCTTTTCAAACGACAGGCATCAATACAAAAATTATTGGCTACGATCATAATTGTGATCAGCCTGCTTATCCGCTTACTATTTTAAGTGATGCTGCAGCAAATGCTTTTGTAGATGGATCTGCCTTCCATTTATATGCAGGTGATATTGCTGCTTTGGGCCAGGTGCACGACGCATATCCAACTAAAAATCTTTATTTCACTGAGCAATACACGGCATCAACCGGTGACTTTGGCGGCGACCTGAAATGGCACCTTAAAAACGTAGTCATTGGTTCTATGCGCAACTGGAGCCGCAACGCACTTGAATGGAACCTCGCCAATGATCCTTCATTTAATCCGCATACAACAGGAGGCTGCAATAACTGCAAAGGTGCAGTTACTATCAGTAGTACGGTAGGCCGTAACGTTGGCTATTATATTATTGCGCACGCATCTAAATTTGTGCCGGCTGGCTCTATTAGAATTGGCAGCAATATTTTTACCAGTCTTCAAAATGTTGCTTTTAAAACCCCTGCCGGTCAAAAAGTACTGATTGTAGAAAATGACGGAACCACAGCATCAACTTTTAATATAAGTTTTAATAATAAGTGGGTTACTACCACATTGGATGCGGGATCTGCAGGAACGTATATTTGGTAATATTTCTGACAGCAAAACATGTTTCGTTATAAACGTAATTATTATGAAAAAGATATTCCCCGGTATAATCGCATTGGCATCCATTGTATTATTGCTGGCTTTTAACCGCCAATCTGAAAAAAATATTACAGCCTTCAATACAAATGATTTTTTTGCAGCTGGAAAAAAAGTAACTGTATACACAACTGCAGACAGTACCAACCTGCGGTTAAGCCGCACAGATTCGTTTTTGCAATTTGTCGATTTTGGACAGCCCAAAGAAACACAACCTTGTGTATTCGTAGATCCGTCAAAAACATTTCAAACAATAATAGGCATTGGCGGGGCAATTACAGACGCCACAGCAGAAACTTTTGCAAAGCTTTCTGCAGATAAACAACAGGAACTGCTGCAGGCATTTTATTCACAAAAAAAAGGAATTGGTTATACATTAGCCAGGACCAATATCAACAGCTGTGATTTTTCAAGCGACAGCTATACGTATGTTGCAGATAATGATAAATCATTGAAAACATTCAACATTGATCACGATCGTAAATTTAAAATACCACTGATTAAAAAAGCCATTGCTGCAGCCGGTGGCAAGCTGTCTTTGTTTGTAAGTCCGTGGAGCCCGCCGGCCTGGATGAAAGACAACAATGACATGTTGCATGGTGGTAAACTGAAAGCGGAATTTGCGGATGCATGGGCCAATTATTACGTGAAGTTTATCCAGGCGTATGAAAAAGAAAACATTCCGGTATGGGGGCTAACCGTGCAAAATGAACCGATGGCCACACAGAAATGGGAGTCCTGCGTTTTTACAGGAGAAGATGAAAGAGATTTTATAAAAAATCATTTAGGCCCGGTACTCGCCAAAAATAATATGGGGGCTAAAAAATTAATTGCGTGGGATCATAACCGTGACCTTGTTTACCAGCGTGCAGCAACCGTGCTGAACGATAAAGCGGCAGCGAAATATGTATGGGGAATCGGTTTTCACTGGTACGAACCATGGACAGGTGGTACGATGCAATTTGAAAATGTAAAAAGAGTAGCAGAAAGTTTCCCGGATAAACATTTAATTTTTACAGAAGGCTGTGTTGAATCATTTAGCCTGGCAAGCGTAAATGAATGGTCGTTAGGTGAAAGATATGGCCGCTCTATGATCAATGATTTCAATGCGGGCACTGCAGGCTGGACAGACTGGAATGTATTTCTGGATGAAACCGGCGGACCCAATCATGCACAAAATTTTTGCTTTGCACCAATACATGCAGATACAAAAACCAGCCATCTTTATTACACAAATTCTTATTATTATATCGGTCAGTTTTCCAAATTCATTCGCCCGGGCGCTAAAAGAATCATCAGTTCCTCCAGCAGGAGCGAGTTGCTTACAACGGCGTTTTTAAATACAGATGGTACCACCGCAGTGGTAGTCATGAATGATAGTGGAAAAAATATTCCATATCGCTTATGGATTGGTGGCAAGGCTGTGGAAGTTAAAGGGCTGCCGCATTCTATTTCAACGCTGGTGTTTTAATTTTCTCCTACAATTTTGTTACGCAAGTGAAATCAAAATTTCCCTTGGCAGGCGCACATTAACCAACGGCTCATATTCAATCACGCGCTCAACTAATTTTATTTTATACCGGTAAAAAAAATACGCCAATGTTTCTGTTGCCATATAAACTGAAAACTGTTTCGCTACACATTGATGATGTCCGAAACCAAATGTGAGGTGTTCGGCATTATTGGATCTTTTAATATCGAACACAGTTGGCAGGTTAAACGTTTCCGGATCACGATTAGCAGCTGCAAGCACCACCAGTATTGATTCACCTTGCTTGATTTCAGCATTATCTAATAAAATATTTTCCGCCGCTATCCGCCTTGTATTCTGTACGGGCGGGTTAAAACGCAATGTTTCTATCACCCATTTTTCAATAAAGACTTTATCGGTAATATTTAATTCAGTTGTATCATTCGTCAATATTTGAAGTAATGTATTGCTTAACACGCCCCTTCCTGCATCATACGCCTGTATAAATAAACCAACCAGGTTGCATATACATGCAGCTATCAACTCACCTGGTCCAACACCATATTTTCCATTTAATAATTTTATAATGGACCGGTGGATACCGGTTGCAAGAATATGTTTTTCAGTAATAACATATATTTCTCCGGCAACTTCATTAATGTGTTTAACCTGTTCTGCCGTTTTTACAACAAGCATTATATTAACCAACCTTTCCATTCTGCCGCAAATAAAATCGACCGCTTTATCATCAAAATCAAAACTTTTTAAAACAACCATGACAGGAAGTCGTTTACAGATTGAATGTACAAAGTCCGTTTCCGCAGGATTGTTCTGATCTTGCAGTAACTTATCCGCTATGCTTTTGATCGAAATATTTTTTACGTTTTGAAACAACAACATGGCAATTTCCCGCGCAATTGTGTGTTGTATGTTGTTGCTTAACCTGGCGACATGACCCGCTATCAGTAAAGCATATTCGTTTAAACCGTCTTTGTTATTTTGGTTGATAGATGGAATATGGGCAGCGGGGTTTGTTAAAATTGAAACACAGCCTTTATAGGAGTAAACTGCCCAAAGTTTATTTTTATCATCCCAATACACAGGATTTTCCCGAAGCATTCCTGCATAGCCAGCATATGGATCCTGAACGTCTGATTGTAAAAATAAAACAGGCGGCATATTTAAATTTACCTGCAAAATAATATAGCTTTATCACAAACCCTTCATTCTGTATTGAACTATGATTGCATATGGAAAATCATTTTAAACAAATAGCTTTATTAATAGGAGATCCGGTAAGAGCAACCATTATGTGGACTTTGCTGGATGGCAAAGCATTTACGGCAACAGAGCTGGCCATTGCTGCCAATACATCTGCATCAAATATAAGTATGCATTTGGCAAAACTTGTTCAGGCAGACTTGTTAACGGCAGAAAGCCAGGGCAGGCACCGGTATTATACATTCGCCCGGAAAGAAATCGCTTATGCTATAGAGGCAATGAGTACGATGATTCCCAATTCATCAAACAAAAATAAATTCATTGATGAAATTATGCCGGCCATAAAACAATGCCGGACATGCTATGATCATCTTGCCGGCAAAATGGGCGTGTCAATAGCGGATAGCATGCTGAAACAAAAAATTATTATTGAAACCGGTAATAACTTTGATCTTGGCAATAGTGGGAAAAAATGGTTTGCGGCATTGGAAATTGATACGGAGGCATTGCAGCAACAGCGGCGTTCATTCTTAAGACCCTGTCTCGACTGGAGTGAAAGGCGGCATCATATAGCAGGATCGCTTGCGGCTGCGTTGCTCGACAAAATGCTGGAAAAAGATTGGATGAGAAAGATTAAAAACTCCCGGGTGGTTGTCATTACAGCAAAGGGGCAAAAAAATTTATATGAGCGATTACAACTTACGGTTTAATATGATAGATATCGTAAAGTTGCGCAGCAAAACAATCAGTTATTTGATATCAAAATCAATAAAAATTTTCTCGCTGCGCGGATGAGACTGGCAAGTAAGTATCTCTCCATTTTTTATTTCTTCCGGCTCAAGCGCATAATTGTTATCCATCATTACTTCACCTGCTAATAATTTTGCGCGGCAAGTAGAGCACACACCGCCCTTGCAGGCAAATGGCAAATCGGCTCCTAAAGCAAGCGCGGCGTCCAGTATCGTTTCACCATCATACGCCAGGTTGAAATCAAAAGAAACCCCATCCAGTTTAATCATTATGTTGCTAACTTTTCCCGGATACACCTTCTTTAATTCAGTATCAGGATTGCCGGCTTCTGTATTCTTTTGGCCGGGAACGGTAAACAATTCAAAATGTATTTTCTTTTTTTCAACACCCTGCTGTTCCAGGTAATTCTTTACACCAAAAATCATTGCTTCTGGTCCGCATAAAAAAAATTCGTCACAACTTTTGATATCGGTTATACGACTGAAAATAGTGGCACATTTTTCTGCGTCAATTCTTCCATGGTTCAAAGGTGTCTCAGCCATTTCCCTGCTTAAAATATGATGAATACTAAATCTGCTGATGAATTTATTTTTGAGTGCTTCCAGCTCTTCTTTAAAAATGATTGACGCACGGTTTTTATTACCGTATACAAGTGTAAACCGGCTAGCCGGTTCGGTGAGTAAAGTAGTTTTTATAATGGATAGCAGGGGAGTGATGCCACTGCCTGCTGCAAATGCTATATAGTTCTTTTTATTGCCGGCATCCAGTGCTGTGTAAAATTTACCCGAGGGGGGTAATACTTCCAGGATGATTCCTTTCTTCAAATAACTGCCGGCCCAGGAAGAAAATTTTCCATTATTAACTTTTTTTACAGCAATACGTAATTCGTTATCCATCGGGCTGCTGCAAACTGAATAGGACCTGCGCAACGTTTCACCATCAATATTTGTTTTAATGGTAATGTTCTGGCCTTGTATAAAAGTGAATTGGCTTTTTAAATGAGCAGGAATAATGAATGAAACAGAAATACAATCCGGTGTCTCGTTGCGTATATCTTTAATTTCAAGCGGATGAAAATGCGTAGCCACTGCGTCTTATTTGTTTTGTAACCCGCCAATCAAAATTGCAATCATATTTTCTTCCAGTACTTCACCGGTAATTTTTTCTTTGCTACGGTGCCAGCTTTCTATACCACTAACGGCGTGCAGCATTATCAATACTGCGGTGGGGGCATCAATCTTTTTTATTTCATTTTTCCGGATGCCTTCTTCAATGATAGATGCAATACGTTGCCGGTAAACTCTTCTTTGCGTTTGGATATTGGAAAGATAGGGGTCGGTAAGATGTTTCCATTCGCGGTCGCTCACATATACTTCTTCATAATGGTGCACCATCTGCTGAATGTGAAACCGGAGCACTGCTTCAATTTTTTTTATGGCACTCATATCCGCCGCATCTACTTTATCAATATGGCTCATAAATTTATTGGCAACCTTAAAACAAAGCTCCTGCAATATTTCAGCTTTTGAGCTAATATGGTTATACAGGCTGGCCGCTTCCACGCCTACCTGTTCAGCCAAATCACGCATAGAAGTAGCACTAAAACCCCGCTCCCGAAACAACCGGGCCGCTGTTTCAATAATGGTTTCCTTGCGGGTACTGTTTTTGCGCTGTCTTATTTTAGCCATAATCAAAACTTAGGGGGCAAAATTAATACTAACTGGTAACAAATGTTAGTTATGATAATCAATTTAGCCTGTTTTTTATTTGCCGTGCATTGATCTTGACCAGTTAGTTGATAGGAACCTCCCTTATTTTGTGTGTTTTGGGGGATGCCCGCCTGTCCCGGTGCATTCATTTGTTGAATTGGAAAGCCTGTAAAGTCATGCATGGAATGAAATAATTGCGATGGGTTATTTTTCTTTGCAGCCCGTTGCCACACCAGTTAAAAAGATGTAGGTTTGCGCCGGTTTTCATATTTGGTTGCGATCGTAAAATCGCATTATACAACCCTAAATTATTTCAATCATTAAATAAATATTATGTCTTTAATAGCAGTAGGTACCATGGCCTTTGATGCCATTGAAACACCCTTTGGCAAAACAGATAAAATTGTAGGTGGTTCTGCAACATATGTGGCGTATGCAGCGAGCTATTTTGTAAAGCCAATTCAACAGGTATCTATTGTGGGATACGATTTTTCAGAGGATGAAATGAATGAAATGAAGCGCCGCGGCGTGCAAATGGAAGGAGTGGAAATAGTTACTGATAAAAAATCTTTTTTCTGGAGTGGCAAGTACCACATGGACATGAACAGCCGGGATACGCTAATAACAGATTTGAATGTGCTGATGGATTTTAATCCGAAAATCCCGGCCTCCTACCAGGGCGCTGAATTTTTAATGCTGGGCAACGTAGACCCGGTTATACAAAAACAAGTAATAGAACAATTAAAGCCGCGTCCGAAGTTAATTGTGATGGACACGATGAACTTTTGGATGGATATTAAAATGGCTGAATTGAAAGATGTATTAAAACTGGTGGATGTACTGATGGTGAATGACAGTGAAGCAAGACAACTAAGCGGCGAATTTTCTATTGTTAAGGCAGCAAGGAAAATTATGGCTATGGGTCCGCAATACCTGATCATCAAGAAAGGTGAGCATGGCGCATTGTTGTTTTACAAGAATGATGTTTTTTTCGCTCCTGCATTACCGTTAGAAGAAGTTTTTGATCCCACCGGTGCAGGCGATACTTTTGCAGGTGGTTTTGTTGGTTATCTTGCAAAAACAAATGACATCTCATTCAAAAATATGAAGACGGCAATCATAGTAGGATCTGCGATGGCTTCTTTCTGTGTTGAAAAATTTGGACCGGACCGTTTAAAAGAACTTTCAAAAGCCGAAATAGATGATCGGATACAGCAATTCGTGCAGCTGGTTAGTTTTGATATCGAAATTGGCTAACCGCCTGTCTCATTTAGGCCCTGTTCATCAAATAAAACTTCCTCCACAGGAAGTTTTTGTATTTTCATACAACATTTAAAACATAAACAAATGAAAAAGATCCTGTTTACTACAGGCAGTCTGCTGCTTGCTGTTGTGTTCTATTCCTGCCAGACAAACCCGGTAGCACAACAGGAAAAACATACTGGTTTTATTGATACCTCCACCATGGACCTTACCGTAAAACCCGGTGATAATTTTTTTGAATACGTAAATGGCGGATGGTATAAGCGAACAACCATAGCTCCTACAGAAAGCTCTGCCGGCGCCGGTCTTGAAATGTACAACCGCACAAAAGACCACCTGCATGCAATTCTGGACAGTGTTGCGAAAGGCGGTTTTGCCAATGGAAGTATTGAGCAAAAAGTGGGCGATTTTTTCGTGTCTGGCATGGACTCTGCAACCATTGACAAACTTGGATATGATCCGCTAAAACCAACACTTCAAAAGATAGATTCCATCAGGGATGGCAATGGGGTAATGCATTTTGTAGCACAACAAATGACGGAGGGAAACAATATACTCGTATCTGCCGGCATTGGACCCGATGCAAAAAATAGCGTTATTAATATTGTCGGTTTTAGTCAGGCAGGTTTGGGATTGCCCGACCGCGATTATTATTTTAAAACTGACCCGGCGACGCTTGCCGTAGTAAAAGCGTATCAAACCTATATTCAGAAAATATTTACCCTCACGGGTGATGATAGTATAGCTGCGTTCAAAAAAATGATGGCAGTGTATAATTTGGAAAAGCAAATGGCGGGCAGTCACCGCACAAATGTTGAGTTGCGCGACCCGCAAAAGAACTACAATAAAATGGCCGTTGCAGACCTGGACAAAAAGATGCCTGCGATAGGATGGTCGTCATTTCTTACCAGGGTGGGAGCTAAAGCAGATTCGTTGGATATAGGACAACCTGCTTTTTATGCCAAACTAAATGAGCTATTAAAAACAATACCCGCAGCTACCTGGAAAGCTTACCTGCGTTTTCATACCCTGAGTGATGCAGCCAGCGCACTAAGTACCGACTTCGTAAATGCAAGTTTTGCCTATGGTAGCGCATTAAGTGGGCGAAAAAAATTAAAGCCACGATGGGAAAGAATTTATGCCTCAACAGATGCAAATCTCGGCGATGCGCTGGGTGAACTATATGTAAAGAAATATTTTACAGCAGATGCTAAAAAGCGCATGCTTGAACTTGTAAATAATTTGCAGGCAGCTTTTGAAGCAAGAATAAAAAAGGTTGACTGGATGAGCGACAGCACCAAAAAAGTATCAATAGAAAAACTGCATGCTTTTATTAAAAAAATTGGTTACCCCGATACATGGAGAGACTACAGTAAAGTAACTATTGAAAAAGGCAAATATTTTGATAACCTGGTTTCCTGCGCAAAGAATGAATACCAGTACCAGCTAAGTAAATTAGGAAAGCCCGTTGATAAAACAGAATGGGGCATGACTGCACCTACTATCAATGCTTACTATAATCCATCTTTTAATGAAATCGTTTTTCCTGCAGGAATATTGCAGTCGCCGTATTTCAATATGGATGCAGATGATGCCATTAATTATGGTGGAATTGGTATGGTGATAGGTCATGAAATGACACATGGATTTGATGACGAAGGATCTCAGTTCGATAAAGACGGTAACCTGAAAACATGGTGGAGCAAAAATGACAACGAGAAATTTAAGGTTAAAACAAAACTGGTTATTGATGAATACAATCATTTTACGATGCTGGATACGCTGCACATTAATGGCGCTTTAACCAATGGCGAAAATATCGCAGATTTAGGCGGTATCAGCATTGCGTATGATGCATTTAAAATGACAAAACAAGGGCAGGATACAACCAGGATAGATGGCTTAACGCCTGATCAGCGTTTCTTTCTTTCATTTGCCCAGGGCTGGAGAAGTAAATTAAAAGATGAGAGCATACGGCAGCGTATTAATGTTGATCCTCATTCGCCGCCCATGCATCGTGTAAACGGGCCATTGATGCAGTTCACGCCTTTCTACACAGCGTTTAATGTAAAAGAAGGGGACAAAATGTTTGTGCCGGAAAAAGACAGGATTAAAATCTGGTAATCAATTTTTAAATTATGTTCAATAAGATGAACGCCCGGCCGATCCGGGCGTTTTTTATATTTATGGATTCTCGTCAATATCAATGCCAGTCGTTGGGGATTTGTCCGCAATATTATTTCTATTTTATATTGATGTCAGCGTTTCAGCTATACCGTTAAAATTCTTGTATTTAGCAAACATTTCGCGGCAAATAAAATTTGAATATAAATCTGGGCATATGTGCCCGGCATATTCAAATATTTGTTTCATTAAATATTCTTTTCAAAAGATTGACGCTAACATTTCACAACCTCCGCGCCAGCGTAACTGCCTGCTTAAACCGTTTTGTTTTTCCTTTGAGGTTAAATACATCGGTAAGTATAACGTACACGCCAATTGGCAGTTTAAGAAATTTTTCGTCGAGTCCATCCCAGCGGAAATAACCTTTTAATCCACATAAGGCGTTGTGTGTAAGATAACGCACTGGCCTGCCACCAGCATCAAAAATGGTAATGTTGCAAACATAACCCTGTTCAGGAAACTGGTAATTAATAGTAAGAAAATCATCAAAGCCATCATTATCAGGAGAAAAAATAGCTGGTATAACGGCGATGGTTCCCTGTAATAGTGCGTCTGCTTTAAATTGAGAATTTTGATACCCGGGTGTGCCATAACCCGCATTGGTAGAAGCCGAATGCCAGTTGTCTGCATTCTGCGTTGGTTTATTGTAATCAATTCTTTCCAGCGCTACACCTTCAGCATTGTTCAGTAATTTGAATTGCCAGTGCTCGTCATAATTTAATTCATCAATAATTTTCCCCTGTGCGTTCAGGAGCACAACATCTCCATTATCATCCGGGTAAGAAGGCATGGCAGAAATTACAGCAAATACGCTGGCATCTTTTGCGAGGTATTGTTTTTCCACCGCAGTAGCATCTTCTGTTACCACTGCATATTCTCCCGGAAATAACAGCCTGTTGTCTGCACTGATTTGCTTTAATGATCCTATCGTTCCGCCACCTGTTCTGTTTGCGATATAACAATCTTTCAAATCAATGTTCTTAGCGCCGCGGTTGTATAGTTCAACGTAATCTGTGCCACCTGGTTTTGGATTGAACAATATCTCATTTATAACAAGGCCAGCTGTATCTGCAATGGAAGCACGCCCGAGCTTAACTTTGTTATATGCGCCGATACTGTTACCTGAACAATCTGTTACACCGGTTGCAATCACAGTATAAATTTTATCCTTAGCTATAAAAGCGGCAGTTCGTAATTGAACCTTATTAAAAACAGGTGATACTGCAATGGCAGATTGTGGATTGCCGACGCCATCGCTGATAATATAATTACCGGTTGCGGCTGCCTTTGTACTATCAAGCGGCTCATCAAAGGTTAAAACAATGTTTGTACTGTCTGCTGCAAAGGCACTTAATAAGACTGGTGGTTGCGCGTCTTTATTAATACCATCAACCGAATTCTTCTTTCCGGGCGTACCACCTTTTATGTCATTACTGGCTATCCAGTTGCCAGATCCACCGCAGGGATTTTGTGTGTCTGTCATTTCTAATGTCCATCCGCCTTGCTGCTTTACCGAATTTTGATACCAATCTGAACTATAATTTACAGCGTGAATTACTTTACCTTCTTTTGAGCGGATGTAAAGCAGATCGCCGTCGTTGTTTAATGATGGAAAATTACTTACGCCAACCGTTGTTCCGAAAACAGCAAATAGTGGCGCAGGTGTATTAGCGCATATAACCACAAAACTGTCCGGCATCAGGATAAAATTTACGCTAATGGTCGCAAATCCGGTGGCGTCTCCAATACGCCACCCATTCAGGTTGAACGACTGTGATGATACATTTTTTAATTCAATAAATTCGAAATTGGGAAGGCCAACAACGGGTGATGGGTCGGCCATAATTTCATCGATAACAATATTATACGGGCTGGCGGTTTGCGCGTGTACGCAAAGGCTGAGCACCAACAAAACAAGTGTTAGTTTCTCTTTCATGATAAGGTTTGCGGTAAGGTAACGCAGAATTTACCGGGAGAAATCAGCATTCAATATTTTTTTCAAATATTTTTTGGTGTAATAACAATGCTGTATTACTTTTGGCCCTAATGAGAAAAACAACGAAACTTACAAAGCGCATTAAGAAACATTCCGCAACGGGAGGTTAATGATCGTTTTGTACGTTACAAGATATTCAGGCCCCCGGTAAAACGGGGGCCTTTTTTATTTCATCTTAAAAACAAAACAGAAAAAACGGAGCATTCCGTTACAACCCGTTGCTAAAAAAACAATTATGAAACAATTAAAAGTTGCTGTAGTAGGCGCCACCGGCCTGGTTGGCACCAAAATGTTACAGGTATTGGCTGAACGAAATTTTCCGGTAGCTGAAATAGTTCCCGTAGCCTCAGAAAGATCAGTGGGCAAAGAAGTAGAATACAAAGGAAAAAAATATAAGGTGGTTAGCATGACAGATGCTATCGCCGCAAAACCTCATGTTGCTATTTTTTCAGCAGGCGGCGGCACATCGCTTGAATGGGCACCTAAATTTGCAGCAGCCGGCATAACCGTTATTGATAATTCCTCTGCCTGGAGAATGGATCCCAGTAAACCATTGATTGTTCCCGAAATAAATGCAGACATCTTAACTGCGGAAGATAAAATAATCGCCAACCCAAATTGCTCTACGATACAAATGGTGGTGGCCTTGAATCCATTGCATAAGAAATATAATATCGAACGCATTGTAGTGTCTACTTACCAGAGCGTTACTGGTACCGGCGTTAAAGCTGTAACACAATTGATGAATGAAAGAAACGGTATCCAGGGTGAGATGGCCTATAAATACCCTATTGATCTCAATGTTATTCCGCAAATTGATGTGTTTACTGAAAACGGCTACACCAAAGAAGAAATGAAAATGGTGAAGGAAACTAAAAAGATTATGCGCGATGATAGCATCCGCGTAACAGCAACCACGGTGCGCATCCCGGTAATGGGCGGGCACAGTGAATCTGTAAATGTAGAGTTCAGTAAAGAGTTTGACTTAGACGAAGTAAAAGAATTATTGAGAACTGCACCAGGCGTTGTGGTAGTGGATGATCTTGCAAATCAACTATATCCCATGCCGATGGATGCACATGAAAAAGACGATGTGTTTGTGGGTCGTTTGAGAAGAGATGAAACACAGCCCAACACATTAAACATGTGGATAGTGAGTGATAACCTGCGCAAAGGCGCCGCCACCAATGCCGTACAAATTGCGGAATATCTGAATGGAAAAAATATATTTTGATTATTATTTGCCGCAGATTCGTTAACTGGCTTACTGTAAAACCATCTGCACATCTGAGGCTCTTTATTTTATTTTGGTAACCTTGTCACCACATTTCCGGGGCGGATGAGGCAGTACAACTGTTCGGAAGATTATGATTTGCCAATAAAAAACATTTTGTAAAGTTTTGCCGTAAGCAATGGCATAATGCTCCGGAGGAGCATCCTGTTTATAGTAACTATGGCGATAATACAAACGGCTCCGGAGTCCCGGGCATTATCCCGGAACTGTGCATTACAGGGGGCTCCTCTGGAGCCAGATGATTGTAATTTGATTCTCTATAAACAGGGCATCCCGCTGGGACGGATGCAATCTTTGTAAAACTCACCTTCCGAACAGTATAATGAGACAGCGACCAGGAAATCAGATTTTGCCGCAGGTTCGCGGATGAATTCACGTGAACAGATAAAAAGAAGCCGGGCTATACAACCTGGCTTCTTTTATCGCATCCTGGAACGCCCGCCGTTAGCCGAGCGTTTTATTTATTATGGTTTTGTTTACTAATATCTCACCGCTTCATTGGTAACGCATGCTACGTAACAACTATCCGGCTATCTTATAGACCCCAAAAATCATAGTGCAGACTTCATGCTGTTAATCCTTCCAATCCGCGTCATTTTGTAATAATTACCTGCTTAACCGGGCTACCATTTCTTCTTTCTTCACTCGCCGTAGTAACCAATGTATCGCCAACAGCGAGCGGACCATATACTTCAACTTTTCCATCGACTTCACGTCCGTTTTTAATATTTATCCACTGTGTATTGCCGCCAGACACTTTAATCACAAATATTCTTTCCGTTGAATTGACTATAGCTGTTTTAGGAACAATGTATCCACTGTCCCTGTTATTTGTAGGAATTATTACCTGCGCTATCATTCCGGGCAATAATTTTTTATCATTGTTGATGATATCCATTTCAATTCTTTCTGAACGAAGTTTTGCATCCAATGACCCCGAAGCGCGTTTAACGGCTGCAGAAAATTTTTCATTGGGAAGGCCCTTGACCGTAAAACTCACTGTTGTTTTATTATTGACATACGCAGTGGCAGATTCTGGTATCAGCACCGCAAGCCGCAATTTTCTTTGATCCTGCAAAACAAATAAAGGCAACTCCGAACCTTTACCTGCAGGGCCCGCGATAGCACCGGTATTGACATTTCTTGTACTGATAACGCCGCTGAAGGGTGCTCTTATTTCAAGATAGCTTTGTGTTTCCGAAATTTCTTTATACGCAGATTTAGCGGATTGCCATTGAGCAGAATCTGCATTTTTTCTTGCCTTTGCCTGGTCGATATCATTGGGAGAAATAGTGCCGGGTGTTTTACTGGTTTCAAACAAGCGATCATAATTAGCTTTACTGGCAGTATAAATTGCTTCCTGCGCCTGCAATCTTGATTGAGCGCCCGCCAGCTGAGATCCCAGCTCAGGTGCCTCCATTACTGCCAGCAACTGACCAGCCTTAACTTCAGCGCCCACGTCAGCATATAGTTTTTTTACAAATCCATTTACTTTAGCATAAAGATCTACCTGCTGAAAAGGAATCAGTTCACCCGGTATTTGTATATCAGATATTAGCTTCCCTTTCTGCAAAATAAATACGCTGGTGGCAGGCGTTTCTGCCACTGCTGTCGCTTGCTGCTTCTCTTCTGCCTGCTTTTTTTCTGACGCGCCGCAACTATCCAGCATAACAGAAATGCATATTGCTGCAGTTGTTATCCCAATAAACCGTTTGTAATTATTTGTGATGTGATTCATACAATGATGGTATATAAAATTTGCTGTCCTTATCTTCCGGATCAAGTGATACGGAATCAATAGTAGTTTTTTCCTGCACCCAGGCAAAAACCAATGGTAAAATTAATAATGCTGCAAAGGTAGACGCCACCAGGCCGCCAATAACTGCTCTTCCTAACGGGGATGCCTGGTCGCCGCCTTCACCAATGCCCAGCGCCATTGGTATCATACCCACCGTCATGGCCACACTGGTCATTAAAATAGGCCTGATACGTAACGCGGCAGATTCTCTTGCCGACTCTATCGCGCTGCCATTGTGTAACCGTAAATGTTCTGCATTGGTGATCAACAATACGGAATTTGCAATGGATACCCCTACCGACATAATCATGCCCATATACGATTGCAGGTTAAGTGTTGAACCGGCAAGCATTAATAAAATAAGTGAGCCCAGCAATACTGCCGGCACAGTTGATAGCACCACCAATGAAACCTTGAACGATTGAAAATTAGCTGCCAGCATCAGGAATATAACAATGATAGCTACGAGCAAACCACTTTGCAAACTGTCGAGCGTATCAGTTAATACATTACTGAGACCCTTCAGTTCAACCGTTAATCCCCTCGGCAATTTACCCAGCGATTCAATAGCTTTCTGCACATCTGCCGAGGCCGTTCCCAAATCTTTTTTATACAAATTAGCGGTTACAGATACCTGTGGTATGGCGCCAATATTGTCGTTCTCTCCAAAAGTTGTATCGCGGGTAAATGTGGCTACATCGCCCAGCACCGGCCTGGCTGCATTGCTCAAAATAGGTATTTCAGCCATATTGTCCAGGCTGGCCATTTTGTTTTCAGGCACCTGCACCTGCACATTATAGCTCAGGCCCACCTTTTCATCAATCCATACATTTTTTTCTGTGAACCTGGAAGAGGATGTTGAAGCAATCAAAGATCTTGAAATATCGCCAACATCCACACCCAATTGTGCGGCCTTAACGCGATCGATATTAATATCAATCGTTGGGTAATTTACAGACTGGCCAATCATTACATCGCGCAGGTAGCCTATCTGTTTAAGTTTGTCAACTACTTTATTGGCATACTCAACATTCAGTTTTTTATTCTTGCCGCTTACTTTTACTTCAATGGGTGTGGGTGAACCCTGGCTCAATATTTTATCCGTTAGTTCAATGGGTTCAAAAGAAACTGAAAAATCCGGCAATGTCTTTTTCATATTAATCCGGTACTTTTCTTTCAAATCATCCAGGTCTGCTTTATAGCCTTCTCTTAGTGCTACCTGCAGAACGGCGTCCTGTGGGCCGCTCATAAATAAATATATTGGACTACTGGAAAACTGACCGGGGTGTTGCCCAATAAAAGCAGAAGTAACAGCGATGTTCTCCTTTCCAACTGTATTCTTTAATACTTCAATGGCTGCGAGTGTTTTTTCTTCGGTACGTTCAAGCCTGGTGCCATCGGGTGCGCGGAAACGTACCTGGAACTGGCCCGCATTTACTTTCGGTAATACATCGCGGCCAATATTTCTAAACAATAAAAAAGCAACGCCGGTTATTACAATAATATAGGCAGTAACAATAATCTTTTTGTACGGCAGTAACCGGTTTAGAAACCGAAGGTAACGTGCCCTGAATTTTTCAAAACGGGTAAGCTTTCCGCCTTCGCCGTGGCCACCTTCCAGCAAATGTTTTTTCTGGTCCCAGGTATCGCCATCGCTTTCATCTGCTACTTTATAATTTTTATAATCGTCAGGGGTTTCAGGTTTCTTCTTATTGTGACCTTTCATAATCCAGTTGGCCATTACAGGCACAAAAGTTTGCGCCAGTAAGTAAGAGATAATCATAGAGAAAGCGATGGCCAGTGCCAATGGTAAAAACAAAGAACCTGTAATACCTGTCATGGTAAACGCCGGCGCAAATACGGCCAGGATACAAAACAGGATTAATAATTTTGGAAAAGCAATTTCCTGGCAGGCATCCCATATAGCAAGGGCTTTGGGCTTCCCCATGTCAAGATGCTGGTGAATATTTTCAATCGTCACGGTTGATTCATCCACCAAAATACCAATGGCGAGTGAAAGTCCACTCAGCGTCATAATATTAATGGTCTGTTTGAACAGCGATAAAAACAATACGCCTGCAATAATAGAAGTAGGAATAGTTAATATAACGATTAGGGCACCGCGCGCGTCACCTAAAAATAATAATACCATTAACCCGGTAAGTATAGCACCAATGGCACCTTCACTTAACAAACTTTTTACAGAATTGATTACATAAACAGACTGATCAAATTCATATGATAATTTTACATCCTCGGGCAGCAAAGCCTGGAAACGCGGCAATGCTTTTTTCAGGTTTTGCACCACTTCCAATGTTGATGCATCGGCAGATTTTGCGATGGGCATATACACAGAACGTTTTCCATTTACCAGTGCATAGCTTACGCTGATATCAGCAGCATCTTCAATACTGGCTACATCTTTCAGGTAAACGTTGGCAGCATCGCCTTTGAACAAAGGAATATCGCCAAATTCTTTTATTGTTTTTATGGTAGTATTTGCAGGCGTAATATAATTCACGTTGCCAATTCTTACATTGCCCGAAGGTGAAGTTTGGTTATTTACCCGCAATGCCGCCACCACCTGGTCTGAAGTGAGGTTATGCGAACGCAACGCCTCCGGGTCTACCTTTACAACGATTGTACGCACGTTACCACCAAACGGTGCAGACGAAATCAAACCTGGTATGGATGTAAAAGAGGACCGCACGTACACATTCGCGAGATCAAGCAATTGATTGTTGGATCTTTTATCGCTGCTTAAAACCAATTC